>NZ_JACJEN010000060.1:0-766 GCF_014164075.1 Pseudoalteromonas sp. SG45-3
GTGATATCCAGTGTTGCGCTTCGGGCTTTTCTTCCTCCTTTTTGTGCAATGTGGATGTGTTTGGTGCCTGCACTCATCAGCTCGCTTGCAAACGCATAGAGCTTATCCTCACCTTCTTCAATATGGCGACTTTGCATCGAGCGTACGACGAATCGTTGCTGCTCGGTCAGTTTATACTGCAAGTATTCGTAGATGTCCGCTTCGCGTCACACACCGATATCACGTTCGCCATTTGTCCTTGCAGCCGCTCTGCCATCGCTCGTGACGCTGACTCCCACTTGTAACTTTCTTTTTCTTCGTAAGAAGTCGTCGCGTGTTTTTCTCTTTTTCCAATCGTGTTGATATCACGACTCCAGCGAGACTGTTCAATTAATCCCACAACTTGCTTTGTGTCTGGCGCAAACAGTAATACGCAATGAGCTAACAAGCCTCGTTGTTTTGCTCCTCGTCCGACATGACCCAAATCATCTCGAATGGAGGAATGTTTATAAATTAGTGTGGTCGTGTCTTCTAATGCGAGCAACAAGTTATGACTTTTTGCTTGTTCAACCGTGGCTTTAAAGCCTGACTCTGCTATAGCCGTTGCGTCAATATTCTCGTTGCGAATAAAGCGGTAGGCACCTTCTATATCGGCGGGGGATTGAGTGATGTTTACAAGTGGTTTTCCTGGTTCATTTGCAAGCGTTGATGCTAACTTTACCAGACGCGCTGTTCTTCTTGGATCACCTAAGTCCGATTTACCGAATTGTTGTTTTGCCCAATGAGT
>NZ_JACJEN010000061.1:0-730 GCF_014164075.1 Pseudoalteromonas sp. SG45-3
AGCTGTCTCTTGATCACAAGTCTGACTCAAGAGATTTTGCTAAATCGTAGCCTTCCAGGATGGCTTGTAACTTAAGCCATCCTTGCCATAACACTTTCACAGATGCACGCCCTGTGCGCTTGGTATCTTTCCAGCCGCCTAACTTTGCCAGTTCCTGATACGCCCATGACATATTTGGAGCAGTTTCAGGCAATGGTGTTTTTATTCTCTTTAACCACAATAACTTCCATGCTTTGGGAGATAACAGTTGTTCACAACTTGGAGAATCAGGCTGCTCATTGGTGAACTTTAGTTGCAATATTCGCGTCGCAATAAAGCCATTAATCGTCACCAATCTTTCCATGTTATCTTGGCTTTGAAGGCGTAAACTTTCGATATCCGTGCCATCACTTTTCCAGACTTTATGGTATTCCTCTACAAGCCAACGGTGCTCATAGTAGGTGATGATAGCTAAGGCGTCTTCTTTGCTGGTGACTGGTTCACTGGTTAATAGGTGCCAGCTTAAGCCGTTCTCAGCGTTTCCTCTCTCTGCACTGCCGACATAGTAAACTGGGAGGGAGCGTCCTTTCTTATTGTAAGGCGCTTTGAGTGTCACTGGCGCATAGGTGATATCCAGTGTTGCGCTTCGGGCTTTTCTTCCTCCTTTTTGTGCAATGTGGATGTGTTTGGTGCCTGCACTCATCAGCTCGCTTGCAAACGCATAGAGCTTATCCTCACCTTCTTCAATATG
>NZ_JACJEN010000062.1:0-725 GCF_014164075.1 Pseudoalteromonas sp. SG45-3
GGTCACGCCGATTATGTTAAAAACATGATCACTGGTGCTGCTCAAATGGACGGCGCGATCTTAGTAGTTGCTGCGACAGATGGCCCTATGCCACAAACGCGTGAGCACATCCTTCTTTCTCGTCAAGTTGGCGTTCCTTACATCATCGTGTTCATGAACAAATGTGACATGGTAGATGACGAAGAACTACTTGAACTAGTAGAAATGGAAGTTCGTGAACTTCTTTCAGAATACGATTTCCCAGGTGATGACTTACCTCTAATCGCTGGTTCTGCGCTTAAAGCGTTAGAAGGCGAGAAAGAGTGGGAAGATAAGATTGTTGAGCTTGCAAACGCACTTGATTCTTATATCCCAGAGCCAGAGCGTGACATCGATAAGCCATTCATCATGCCTATCGAAGACGTTTTCTCAATCCAGGGTCGTGGTACAGTTGTAACTGGTCGTGTTGAAGCTGGTATCATCCGCATCAATGACGAAGTAGAAATTGTTGGTATCAATGATACAACTCGTTCTACTTGTACTGGTGTTGAAATGTTCCGTAAGCTTCTAGACGAAGGTCGTGCTGGCGAAAACATCGGCGCACTTCTACGTGGTACTAAACGTGAAGACGTTGAACGTGGTCAAGTACTAGCTAAGCCTGGTTCAATCAACCCACATACTACATTCACTTCAGAAGTATACGTACTTTCTAAAGATGAAGGTGGTCGTCATACTCCATTCTTCAA
>NZ_JACJEN010000063.1:0-701 GCF_014164075.1 Pseudoalteromonas sp. SG45-3
GTAGTGGTATTACCGGCGTTATCACTAACGCTTGCTTCAATAGTGAGTGGACCATCAGTTAACGCGTTCGGTACATCTGCTGACCAGCTGCCATCGGCTTGTACTGTTGCAGTAAACGTTTCTGTATTATCTGCATCCGTGACGTTAATCGTTATAACCGTGCCTACTGGCGCGTTCGATGTCCCGCTGATTGTTGGCGTGCTGTCGTTGGTTGCGCCGACTGTGTCTAACGTCAGTGTTGGCGCTAAGGTATCTAGGTTGCCCGTTTGTGTCGCGCCGCCGGTGTTGCCTGCATCATCGGTGATACTGGCTTGTACGCTGTAGCTTCCATCTGGTAATTCAGGGCTGGTTGCTTGCCAATCACCGTTTGCATCCACGGTGGCGGTGATTGGGTGTTCATCACCGTTACTGTCAGTAATAACAATGTTTACAACGGTGCCTTCAGGCTCTGTTGAAGTACCACTAATCACTGGGGTGCTGTCGTTACCCAAGCCCAGTGCATCAACGGTGACGATTGGCGTAATAGTATCCACATTACCACTGCTGTTTACTGTGCTCTCGTTGCCTGCCGCATCGGTAATACTCGCGCTTACAGTAAAGTCACCTTGTGCAAGGGCACCTGGAATCTCAATGTTCCAGTGGCCATCGCTGCCAACTAGGGTCTCAATGGTTTGCACAGCGCCTGCGCTGTCGGTGATGGT
>NZ_JACJEN010000064.1:0-701 GCF_014164075.1 Pseudoalteromonas sp. SG45-3
ACCATCACCGACAGCGCAGGCGCTGTGCAAACCATTGAGACCCTAGTTGGCAGCGATGGCCACTGGAACATTGAGATTCCAGGTGCCCTTGCACAAGGTGACTTTACTGTAAGCGCGAGTATTACTGATGCGGCAGGCAACGAGAGCACCGCAAACAGCAGTGGTAATGTGGATACTATTACGCCAATCGTCACCGTTGATGCACTGGGCTTTGGCAACGATAGCACCCCAGTTGTTAGTGGTACCTCAACAGAGCCTGAAGGCACGGTTGTAAACATTGTTATTACTGACAGCAACGGTGATGAACACCCAATCACCGCTACTGTGGATGCAAACGGTGATTGGCAAGCAACCAGCCCTGAATTACCAGATGGAAGCTACACCGTGCAAGCCAGTATCACCGATGATGCAGGCAACACCGGCGGCGCGACACAAACGGGCAACCTAGATACCTTAGCGCCGACACTGACGTTAGACACAGTCGGCGCAACCAACGACAGCACGCCGACAATCAGCGGAAGCAGCAATGCGCCAGCGGGCACAGTGATAAACATCAGTGTAAGCGACGGCACCACAACAGAAACGTTTACTGCAACAGTACAAGCCGATGGCAGCTGGTCAGCAGATGTACCGAACGCGTTAACTGATGGTCCACTCACTATTGAAGCAAGCGTTAGTGATAACGCCGGTAATACCACTAC
>NZ_JACJEN010000065.1:0-637 GCF_014164075.1 Pseudoalteromonas sp. SG45-3
CTGCATTAATCGCGACGTCTTCAACCGTGACTTTATCTCCGTTCACATCGGTAAATACCACAGTGGCTGTTTGGTTAGCATCAGCCTCTTCTATTATACCGCTTACAACTACATCACTTTGCTCTACGGTATTAATAACAGTGTCATCACCTGTTGCAACATCAATGCTGGTTACGGCTGTTTTATCGTGAATGGCTGTATCTGTATCGGTTGCTGTATTACCTGCTACATCACTTACTGTGGCTGTGGCGGTTAATTCGCCGTCGTTTAGGTCTGATACATCTGCGCCTGTGATTGTGTACGCTTCATCAGTAACTAGTGCACTGAAAGTTTTAGTATTTGTGCCATCACTAACTACTACGGTAACCGTTTGGCCATCTTCAACACCTAATGCGGTGCCGTTTATGGTTACATTTGTGTTTTCGCCATTGCCGTTAATAACGTTATCGGCTGTATCTTGTATTTCAACGGTTACATTGGCGTTGGTGTCTTTAGTTAGTGTTTCGGTATTTACCGCTTCATTGCCGGCGTTATCAAATACGCTAACACTTACTGTTACGTCGCCATCTGCAAGTGAGCTTATATCTTCGTCACTTACTTCCCATGTGCCATCGGCATTTATGGTTACATTATCAAC
>NZ_JACJEN010000066.1:0-550 GCF_014164075.1 Pseudoalteromonas sp. SG45-3
TGAATGGTACTGCTACCATTCTTTTTTTACTTTTGAAAACTCTTGATAAATACAAAGTATCTATCAGAATTTTATTATCAGCTTTTCCAAATTTTTAAAGAGCAAGAGATACAAAAACCTCTCAAAATTAAACACACTCTATTCTCAGGCGGTTAATGGCCCGATAAAGAATATTTATTTTTAAGAAGTAAAAGTGGTGGAGCTAAGCAGGATCGAACTGCTGACCTCCTGCGTGCAAGGCAGGCGCTCTCCCAGCTGAGCTATAGCCCCACATATGCTGGTACTTACTGTTTTAACCATCTTCTTGATTAGACAAGAAGTGGTGGGTCTGAGTAGATTTGAACTACCGACCTCACCCTTATCAGGGGTGCGCTCTAACCAGCTGAGCTACAGACCCAAAACAATAAGTGTTGTTCTCTTTACAATAACAATCATCTGTGTGGACACTACGAACAAATAAGTTCTAAATCGTATAAGGAGGTGATCCAGCCCCAGGTTCCCCTAGGGCTACCTTGTTACGACTTCACCCCAGTCATGAATCACTCCGTGG
>NZ_JACJEN010000067.1:0-454 GCF_014164075.1 Pseudoalteromonas sp. SG45-3
CTGCATTAATCGCGACGTCTTCAACCGTGACTTTATCTCCGTTCACATCGGTAAATACCACAGTGGCTGTTTGGTTAGCATCAGCCTCTTCTATTATACCGCTTACAACTACATCACTTTGCTCTGCGGTATTAATAACAGTGTCATCACCTGTTGCAACATCAATGCTGGTTACTGCTGTTTTATCGTGAATGGCGGTGTCTGTATCGGTTGCTGTATTGCCAGCTTTATCACTGACTGTGGCTGTGGCGGTTAATTCACCATCGCTTAAGCCTGATAAGTTTGCACCGGTAATTGTGTAAGTATTGTTGGTAACTATGGCTTCAAAGCTGCGCTCATTACCGGCTTCATCTGTTACTACCACTGTTACCGTTTGGTTGTCTTCGACACCCGTTGTGGTACCTGTAATTTCAACGTTTACGTTTTCATCATTGCCGTTAATTACGTCATCGTT
>NZ_JACJEN010000068.1:0-418 GCF_014164075.1 Pseudoalteromonas sp. SG45-3
AGTGTTATTAAGAAAGCTCGCCTGAAACGAGTCTAAAAATTCAGTTGTCCTAGTGACACATTTATGTGTCCCCATCGTCTAGAGGCCTAGGACACCGCCCTTTCACGGCGGTAACAGGGGTTCGAATCCCCTTGGGGACGCCACTTACTATTTTAAGTATTGTGTAAAGCAGTGTGACACCGCACTCTCTATGCACGACGTTATCAAGAGTACTAATCTCTTGGGGACGCCACTTACTTATTTTTAATAGGGAAGTGAAGTGTTATTAAGAAAGCTCGCCTGAAACGAGTCTAAAAATTCAGTTGTCCTAGTGACACATTTATGTGTCCCCATCGTCTAGAGGCCTAGGACACCGCCCTTTCACGGCGGTAACAGGGGTTCGAATCCCCTTGGGGACGCCACTTACTATTTTAAGTAT
>NZ_JACJEN010000069.1:0-399 GCF_014164075.1 Pseudoalteromonas sp. SG45-3
CCTATTTCATTATTCATAGGTGGGGTTGGTGCTGTTTCAGTGATAAAAGCAGTCTATATAGATAAACGAGAGTTAAAATGTGCGTGTGTAGGCGGTGACAGTAACGTACCACTAGGGTTTATCTCCCTAACAGAAAACCTGTTTATGATCGCTGCCGGTATTTGGATGTTTGTTAAGTAAACAACAGCTTTAATTTAAAAACATGATGATGTACTAGTGTGATTACCAAGGGATTATGTCGCTCTAATTACCGAGCGACTTTGTCGTAAATAGCATATCAGCTGTACTAGTGTGATTACCAAGGGATTATGTCGGTCTAATTACCGAGCGACTTTGTCGTAAATAGCATATCAGCCAGTTACTAAACTGGCTACCTTTTATGCCGATTCAGCCAGAGCA
>NZ_JACJEN010000006.1:0-234985 GCF_014164075.1 Pseudoalteromonas sp. SG45-3
TGCTATGTTTATTCATGTTAGCCTCTGCTGTTTAGTTAATTGACAAACTAATTATGGCTCTGGCTTTGAATTAAGCTAACCCACGAAAAGCGGAGGCTAACACCGTGTGGGAGTCATTATGTCTATGTGTATTGGGAAAGTTGTGAGTATGACTCGATTTTGGGATATTCAATTAGTATTAGATAGCACGTACACCGAAGAAGAACAAAAAACTGTGATTGTGAATTCTAGATCTATGGTTCATTTCATTGAAAGGCATTTATACCCACTTAACTTTCGTAGCAAATTTTCAAGACTAGTTATAAGTTGCTCTAAGTTACCAGTAGAAACTGAGTTTAGCCTGGGAAAAGATCCTGCAATTGCCCATGTTAATATCTCACAAGATTTAGGGTGTTTCATTCACTCAGATGATGAAAAGTATTTAGCTTTCGAGAAAATTCTAAAACATGGTTTTGAGGTTGCTGAAAAATATGCTGAGTTGCCGAAATCAGAAGTGTTTGATGCCATAGAACAGTTTAAATCCACTGGCTTCAAAAACGAATGGGTTCATATTGAAAAAACTTGGAAGCGAAAAGGAGTCACTTGCATAATTGAGTGTCATCATAAATTGAATACTTTCCAACTAGTTCAAAAACTTTATAAATGTGACGCATTGGTTCATTCCTCAATTATTGCTGAATCTATGCCTAGGGAGTGGTTGTTCAATCAGTTACTGGGTAAAGTCGTGCTCAAAGAGGGAGGCAAACTTATTTATTCAGTTAAATCTGAGGTTTTATCAATTTTTGTTCTTGATACCAATAAACTAGAAATATTTGGTTCAGTTTAAAATACACATAACCAGCGCCTCAATTCGCTCTTAAGTTCGCTCGGACAATTAACAATGGGCTATTGTCGCTGCGCTCAATATTTTGGCCCATTATTAAATTGCCGCTTAGGCGGGCGTAATGTGTATAAATCTATATGGTGCAATATTCCAGTGTTTGAACAATTTAAGAAAATAATTGCTAGTATTTTCCTTTTATTTTTCCTTTCGGGTTGCACTGTCGGTCATAAGGACTATCAGAGATATCTGAATATGAATATTGGTGAGAATATAAATAATCAAAAGCTTTCTAAATCACCCGATGCTGGTGAGTTGATAAGATCGGATTATTTAATCGCAGGCGAAGGGTTAACCAATATTACAACATTAGATACTGGTTTTTTGAGATACCATTTTAGCAGGCAAGAAGTATTACCGAATTACAGTATTAAAGACTTTGTCGGTAAATGTCTTATTTATTACGATGTTGATCCTAAAACGGAAATCATAATTGCTTGGGGTTTTGATAAAGGTGGTAACTCTTTAAGTTGTAGAACTTGGCCTTGAGTGCAATATACACATAACAAGTGACTATGGTGTCAATTCCTAATTTCAAACGATTTTAGGATCCCGCATGACACTATCTCGCACCATTGAATTTATGATCACTACCAGCTTTCGTTGGACTTCCTAGCTTTCACTAGACGTTTTAAAATTTGAATTGGCATGCCAGTTGTATGAAAGTAAACAGTTTTTATCACTAAACCGAGACCATGTACAGGCTGCTGGTGGTGGCAATACAATATATGGATTATTAGGCTCTCCATTTTTTAGAAAATACCAAGCTATATTAAATTTTGGTACTCATACACTCACAATTAGTGAGCCATTGTCTGATTGTGAGTGATTAAAGCGGTTCCCTAAAGCCGCTATTATCCTCTAAAAGCGAAGCGCCTTAACTCTCTTTGTGAACTAATTTGGCTTCACTAACATCAGCTCTGCATTTTTTCCATCCATTAATACCGCGACGTTACCCTTATCAGTTATAAACACATCTCTTAACCTGCCTGCGGCATTAGGAAATACGTGAGACTGTGTAAATTCACCACTTAGCAGATTAACGCTGTAGAGCTTTTTATCAACAAGGGTAGTGATAAGCACATGTTGCTGTAACGAAGGAAAAGCTGCATGTTTAGAGCCGTAATACGCCATGCCTGATGGCGCTATTGATGGAGTCCAATTAACACTTGGTTTTTGCATGCCTTTATATTCGGTAAAGGGTGAAATACGCGCTTGCGAGTAATCTTTGCCATAGGTGATTACCGGCCAGCCGTAATTAGTGCTAGCGGTTAAGTAGTTTAGCTCATCGCCACCGGCGGGGCCGTGCTCGTGGCTGACAATTTGCTTGGTATCGTAATCATACACTAAGCCCTGTGGGTTTCGGTGACCGAGCGAGTAAACAGCGTGTGCATTGGGATTTTTGTGATTAATAAATGGGTTATCTTTTGGGATAGTGCCATCTAGGTTTATACGTAATAGTTTGCCAAGTTGGCTGGTGATAACTTGCGCTTGCTCTCTAAAATCAAAGCCATCACCAGTTGAAAACAGTAGGGTGTTGTCAGGTAAAATAAGGGCGCGGCCAGCGTAGTGTTGTGGGGTATTTTTATCAGTCGCCACTGTGTAAATAATAACAGGCATTGAAAAGCCGATACCATTAAACGTAGCTTTTGCAATAACTAGGCGATTAGCCTCAGCTGTGCCTTGTGCGTAGGTAAATATAACTTCTTTAGTCGAGTTAAAATTAGGCGATAGCACTATATCAAGTAAGCCGCCTTGGCCTGCAACGTATAAACCTTCAAGGTTTAGTTTTACTCTTGATTGCACGTTGTTCTTAACTATAACTACATGACCATCACGCTCTGTAATTAACCATGTGCCGCTTGGTAGTTCAACCATGCTCCACGGAGACTGTAATTGCGTAGCCAGTGTTTGTGTACTGTATTGCTCCTTTGGTAGCGCAGCGCTTGCATTAACAGAAAACGCACAAAGCGAAAGCAGAGTAAAATGAAAAATAAAAGTGACACCCAACCTATTTTTTGGAGTTTAGTGAACTAAGTACTAGGCTTTATTAGTGTGAAAAATAAGCAGGGTGTCTTATGGCAATCGCAAGAAAGCGCCAAGTAAGTTTAGTTGATACAAAGTACTACCATTGCATATCACGTTGCGTACGCCGTGCATTTTTATGTGGGGAAGACCACTTTACAGGTCAATCCTACGAGCATCGTAGAGGCTGGGTTGAAGATAAACTGCTTGAGTTAGCCAAAGTGTTTTGTATTGATGTATGTGCTTATGCTGTTATGAGTAATCATACCCATTTAGTGCTGTATGTTGATGATAAAAAAGCGAGTAGGCTAAATGATAAAGCGATTGTTATTCGCTGGCACAAGCTTTGTAAAGGCACTGTACTTACGCAAAAATACATACAGGGTGAAAAGCTAAGTAAAGCTGAACTTATCTTTTTTAATCAAACAGTAAAACAATACCGCGAGCGCCTATCAAGTATTAGCTGGTTTATGCGGTTGTTAAATGAAAACATTGCTCGCAGAGCAAATAAAGAAGATAACTGCACTGGCCGTTTTTGGGAGGGACGATTTACGTCTCAAGCATTATTAGATGAAGCAGCCCTTGCGGCTTGCATGGCGTATGTTGATTTAAACCCCATTAGAGCCAAAATGGCTAACACCCCAGAAGAGTCAGACCATACCAGCATCAAACAGCGTTTAACGTATGCAAAGGATGGCAAGCAATCAAAACAACTACTGCGCTTTGCAGGTATCCCACGTCAAATTATGCCAAAATGGCTGCCGTTTGAGCTTAAATCGTACCTTGAACTTGTTGAGCTAACAGGGCGCTGTATACGAGAAGACAAACGTGGTTATATAGAAAGTACACACTTACCCTTACTCGAAAGAGTTAATATCTCCCCAGAAAACTGGTTAAAACTCACCACACAATTTACGCGTGTATTTCATGGTGCAGTCGGCAGGTCAGCCTCACAAGAAGGTTATTGTGAAAACTTAAAGCGAAAGCGGCGAGCGAATATCAGTAACTGCGAAAAGCTACTGGCATAAAACTTAAACTACTCAGTAAAGCTATTCAGTAATAAATCACAACTGCATTATGCAGTCATTTTCATGCGTGTAATTTAGGTTTAACAGTGATAATTGCTTATTTAATGTGTAACGCGCGGGTAAAGATATAAAAAGAGGTGAACTCTTAGCCCAAAAAAGTAAATTTAGTGGCGCTAGATTAGTTTACAATTGGAGTGGCTGTCTAATCTAATAATCTCTAAATGGTTCAAAAAAGTAAATTTAGTGGCGCTAGATTAGTTTACAATTGGAGTGGCTGTCTAATCTAATAATCTACTAAATGGTTCAGGCTTAGCTGTTGGCCGTACACTAGTAGCTATACTAGAAAACTACCAACAAGCCGATGGTTCAGTAGTAGTACCAGAAGTATTACGCCCATACATGGGTGGACTTGAAGTGATTGGTAAACAATAAAAATCAGTTTAGTTAAGCTTTAAAAGAAAAGCCGCTGTTTAAAAAACAGCGGCTTTTTTATTGAGTAAAAATTTATATCGGTACTAATTTTTATCGACACTTAAGTGCCGGTACTTTTAATGGCTAAGAGGTTACGAGCGATTTATTAATTTAAAATCTTTAGGTACCACAAATTTACTATCGCGAACGTCTTTCATTTCAACAGACTTTATTTCGTAAACATAGCGCACTACAGGATCTTTACGCCAGTGATCCATTACCATTTCTTTACCTTTATCCATTAGCCCACCAAGCAGTTGTGAACCAACTTCATCTAATCCGGCGCTGTAATCAACAGGTTTACGTGCGGTTTTACAGGCTTTCAATTGTTGTTTCCATTCAAGTTTAACTGAAATTGGGTAGCCTTTAATAGTTGCTAATTTTTGGCCAATCTCACCAACGAACTGATTATCTTCGTTACTTATATCACCTGTAAATCCTGCAATAGCTTTATAGGCCTGCGCACCTAATAAGTTCATTAATGCATTGTCATCGCCAATAGCTTTAAGGTAGCTGTCTTGAAACTTCTCATGAACTTGTAATGCACGTTTAGTTTTTGCATTTTGTGCTGTGGTCCAAAAATCAAAAGTCACTATGTTTTTATCTTCTGCGCCAGTGGTATCGTGGTAGCGGGTAGTCCAGTTAACAACGTACTGCTCTGTATCGAACCCATTAATTATTCGGCTTTTTCCCGTTTTTTCTACAGTAAATGAATTCTCTTTCAAGTCAACACTACAACCAACTTCTTCGTATGTTTGATATTCTTCAGCATCTTCATCTTTCTCAAAAATGCTATCAGTAAAGCTTACTTCATCACAACCTGCCATAGGGCATTCGCTATATGTCTCGTCATCATAGTCAATGTAATAGCTTTTATTTTTAGGGGAATCAAAAACACGAGACTTATCAGAATTTGCCCAGCGCATTAGCCAGCTATCAAATGTATTTATTTCATGGATAACTCGCTTCGATTCACGAGTTAGTACAGTTTGCTTTCCTGTGTAGTCAGGTACATATAAACCATTAATTGCATACTCAGCCTTCAGTACAGAAGTTGGATTTAGTGGAGTTGTATCTTCTACTTTGGTACTAGCACATCCGGCAACAGCTAAAGCCACTACGATGAGTGTAAATGATTGTTTCATCTTCAGTTCCTTCTTAATTAAATTTGTACGAATTGTAAACCAATTGATTTATTTGTAAATAAATGGCGCGTTAAAATTGTGATTATTTTGGGAACGATTACTTGAGCTTAATTACGAACTGCTTCTTTATAATAAAAGGAACAGATAATGATGGACTTAAGAAGTGCGCATTCGCACTACTGTACAGACAACAGGCATGTACCTAATTTAAAGTATTAATCTTAGTAGATAAATTAAAGTTATTAAAAATCGTTAAAATTTATGAGAATTATTTTTTATAGCTTAAAGGTTAATATAGACTTCATACATAAGAACTTAGATGCACTAAAGCCGCTACTTACTTTAAAAGCGCAGCGGCTCTTATCCCTCTGTGAATTAATTTGCTTTAAACAACATTAGCTTTGCCTCTTTACCGTCTGTTAATACCGCGACGTTACCTTTATCAGTTATAAACACATCTCTTAACCTGCCTGCGGCTTCTGGAAATACGTGAGACTGCGTAAATTGACCACTTACCAGATTAACGCTGTAGAGCTTTTTATCAACAAGAGTAGTGATAAGCACATATTGTTGCAATGAAGGAAAAGCTGCATGTTTAGAGCCGTAATACGCCATGCCTGATGGCGCTATTGATGGCGTCCAATTAACACTTGGTTTTTGCATGCCATTATATTCGGTAAATGGTGAAATACGCGCTTGCGAGTAATCTTTGCCATAGGTGATTACCGGCCATCCGTAATTAGTGCCAGCGGTTAAGTAGTTTAGCTCGTCACCGCCTGCAGGGCCGTGTTCGTTGCTAACAATTTGCTGCGTATCGTAATCATAAACTAAGCCTTGAGGGTTACGGTGACCAAGTGAGTAAACAGCATGTGCATTTGGCTTTTTGTGATTAATAAATGGATTATCTTTTGGGATGGTGCCATCTAGGTTTATACGTAATATTTTACCAAGTTGGCTGGTGATAACTTGTGCTTGCTCTCTAAAGTCAAACCCATCGCCCGTTGAAACTAATAATGTATTGTCGGGTAGGATAAGGGCGCGTCCTGCGTAATGTTGCGGTGTGTTTTTATCAGTCGCTACTTTATAAATAACGTTAGGCTTTGAAAAGTCAGTGCCATTAAACGTGGCTTTGGCAACAACCAGCCTATTTGCGCTTGCATCACCTTGGGCATAAGTAAAAATAATTTCTTTTGAGTCGTTATAATCTGGTGATAATACAATGTCGAGTAAACCACCTTGGCCTGCAACGTATAAACCTGTTAGGTTTAATTTTACTCTTGATTGCGCGTTGTTTTTAACTATAACTACATGACCATCACGCTCTGTAATTAACCATGTGCCGTTTGGTAGTTCAACCATGCTCCATGGAGACTGTAATTGCGTAGCCAGTGTTTTTGTACTGTACTGCTCCTTTGGGAGCGCAACATCTGCATTAACAGAAAACGCACAAAGCGAAAGCAGAGTAAAAAAAGAGATACATTGTTTACGGGGCAAGCCTTTGCTAGCATGGCTAGCATAAGATAAAAGCTTTATTTTAAGTTGAGATAACCATGTCGTTTTTAACACGTGTATTGCCTTCATTTTTAGTTTCTTGGTTACTTACATTCACACTAGCTAGCTTGTTTCATAGCCAATACGTTGTCAATCAATTAGTTAATGTAGGTGTAGTGGTGGGCTTTAGTGATCGTGCTAGTTTAACGCTTGATGATTGGTTAGGCCTATTACCTACCTACGGCGCTATTATTGCCGTAGCACTTGCCATCGCTTTTTTTGTTACCGCAAAGCTTAATAAAAAGGTTCAAAAATACACTACTCAGTTATTTGTTATTGCTGGCATTGTGGCATTTGCTATTGTGTTAATTGCCATTGAATCAATTATGAATATTCATATTATAGCGGGCGCAAGAGGCTGGGGTTTTTATGCTCAACTGCTTGCAGGCGCGGTAGGTGGTTTTACATTTTCGCAATTATTTAAAGTAACTAAAAACCAAAAAGCGTGTTAGATGTGTGAATATAAGTACGGTTTATACGTTATATAGTGATTAATAAATAAAGCCCGCTGCTTATTATAAACAGCGGGCTTTAAATATGGCCTTTAGAAATTAATTAAAAAATTAAACTAATCAGTTTGTAGCTACTTAACCCAAAAATTAGGATTAAAACGGGTAGGGTTACCAGGTTTAATAACAAAGAGTTAGTGTAGTTTCCCATAACCCCTTTTTGATTAACCAGCCATACAAGGTAGGTGCTAACAATAGGGAGTAATAACCCGTTAGCCGCTTGCGCGAATATAATTACCGCGACAGGGTCTAAACCGAGTGACGCCACCGCAGCACCAAACAATAAAATAACAATAGCGACGCCTTTAAAGCGCGTGTTGCTCATATCGTTAGACCAGCCTAACATGCCACACACAGCATAAGCACCGGCAAGCGGCGCTGTAATAGCACTTGTTAAACCTGCAGCAAATAAGCCAATAGCAAAAAAGTAATGAGCGGCGTCGCCAAGCAATGGCTCTAGTTGCACGGCCATGTTAGCCGCACTAATTTGCCCCGCATCGGTGCCATAAAATGCAACTGAAGCTGTAGATAAAATAGCTAAAGTGATCACACCGCCCAAAGTGATTGATAGGCCTGTATCAACATTTGTTTGTTTAATCATTTTTTGTATGTCGCTGTTACTGTCGTGTCTAGCAGCGAGTACGCCGGAGTGCAAAAATAAGTTATACGGCACAATGGTAGTGCCAACTAAAGCTAGTATGGTTGTAATAGAGCCTTCAGGCATACTAGGAATAAAACCAGCAAATACATCACCCAGTGAAGGGGCAGCCATTACAAGTGTTGAGATAAACACTAAACTCATTAAAATAACGAGTAAAATTAGCGCGTTTTCAACCACTTTATGTTTGCCGCTATACAGTAAAGCAGCACTTAAAAAAGCAATAAGTGGTGTCCATAGTTGGGAGTTAATTTGAGGGAATATTTCAATTAATCCCATGCTAGCGCCACTTAAGTTACCCGCTTCATAAGCTGCACTGCCCAAACCAATGGCGCTGATGACTAAAAATATAGCTAAAGATTTAAATAAAGGCGTTTGAATATGTGCTCTGAGCGCTTGAGCTAAATCTTGCCCGGTGGCAACGCCAAGGCGCGCCGCCATAGATTGTAATAATATAGTGGCAATTACTGAAAACAGTAACGTCCATATAAGTGCAAAACCAAAGTTTGCACCTGCCACGCTGGCGGTAGTAATGGTCCCTGGTCCAATGAAGGCAGCGGTGACGAGTAGTCCTGGTCCTAATCGCATAATTGACCTTAATAGTGCTATTGCATGTTGCTATTTAAAGTTACATCTAACGTTTAAAACCGATATTTATACGCGATGCCTGTTGTGTTATTGCTGCCACTTAGAGTAAGTGCCCTGCAGCGATGTCGCCTCTTGGCTGGTTCTTTTTTACCAGTACATGTTATACCAATCCGCAATAATACTTAATCAATTTAAGGGATTAAATCTGACGCTAACTGCGTTAAAAATTTCTGATATAGAACAACTAAATAACGAAATTTTTGCCTGGTTATCGACACGATTTTCTCACCTCAGAATAGAACAATTAATTAAGCGAATTGCTATTAAAAAGGTCGCGTAGGATACCAATTTATATATAAATTTAAAGGGGATACAATGCGTTTGCATAAATTTCAAACGAATAAGTGGTGCGAGTAGAGGTTACACGCGAAGTCTCAAAATTTAGTTAATGTTTACCGCATAAAAAAGCACAATATTTTATGCAGTAAATTACAAGAGAATGTATAAGCGACGCCAGTTAAATGACGAACGCCGATATTGCTATTAATAACAATATCAATGCATTTACTTTATTAGTGCTTTGATTGCTTCTAAGCCTTTTTTTAGTGTAGTTGCATCGGTAGCATAGTTAATACGAATACACTCGTGCTTGTGTGCCCAGCTGTCGTCAATGCCGATAAAAAAGTTGTGACCAGGGATCACATACACGTCTTGTCCTTTCAGCTTTTGATATAACACCTCGCTTGTCATTTTTGCGTCTTTAAACCACAGCCACATAAAAAATGCCCCTTCAACTTTGTGCAAATAAACAGGCAGTTCGGCAAATACTTCATCAAACAACTCAATCGCTATGTGTGCTTTATTACGATAAAAAGGCAGGACAACATTACGGCACAGTGGGAGTAGTTCGTTGTCGTTAATTAAGCGTGTCACTAAGCTTGGGCCAATACTGTTTGGCGATAAAACCATGCTGCCATTTACGCGGCCAATTGCTTTAATAATCTCATTGTTTGCAACTACAATACCGCTGCGTAAACCCGGTAGGCCAAGTTTTGAAAGTGACATACATAAAATAATGTTTGAGTTCCACGTTAGGTTTGCATCGGTGTAAATACAACCTGGGAACGGATCGCCGTACGCGTTATCAATAATGAGTGGAATGCCATATTGCTTAGCGAGCAAATCAAGGTGTTTTACTTCATCGTCAGTAATTACATTACCCGTTGGATTGGTAGGGCGTGATACGCACAGTGCGCTTATGCTGCTGTCATTTGCTAGTACTTTTTCAACTGCTTTAAAATCAATGACGTATTTAAACTGTTTTGATGCACTACCTGTATTTAAAATTTCGATATCAGGCTTTATGGCAACAAACATATCAGCCGATAAACCTTGATCGGCATAACCTATGTACTCTGGCGCAAGGGGGAATAAAATCTTTTTATGGCTGCCGTCCGGCATTTCGCCTGCCAACATATTAAACAGCACAAAAAAGTTAGCTTGGCTGCCATTACCAAGTGCTATGTTATCGGCGCTAATATCCCATGCATACTCTTTACTTAGCTGGCCTGCTAATGCCGCTCTAAACTCGTCGTTACCGGTTGGGCCGTCGTAAAGGCCAAATACCTGCGATACCTTGTTACTGGCAACGAGTTTTTGTAATTCACTTAAAAAAACCTCATTTACTTGTGGTACTAGTGCGGGATTACCGCCACCCAGCATAACAATATTAGGATTGTTGCTGTTTTTAGCACCACCTAAATCTTCCATTAACTGAGTAATGCCGTTGGGTTGTGTGAATTTAGTGCCAAAGTTTGAGTAGTTCATAATGCATAGCGTTTGTTAGTAATGGGGAGGGCAGTATAGCGTAAATAAAGGGCTTAAATTCGATGATGAGAATAATTCAATGCTTGGTTTTGTAGTTGGCTATGACAATGTAATTTCTTATAAAACAAAGGCTAAGTTAAGGCTTTTTAACGCCGTATAAAAACTCTTCGCCACAGTCCATATACAAATCAAATTTGGTCATAACTTTGGTAAACATGGGGGCGTGCAAAAATTCGTTTAACCATGCGCGCACATGCGTGTATTCACTTTGCAAGTACCAGTGTTTATCTACACGGGCAAACTGTCTAATAAATGGTAGCAGGGCATAGTCGGCTAGGCTTTTTTCATTGCCCATTAAGTATTTATGCGAGGTTAATTTTGCTTCAAATTGCTTAATAAACTCTTCGCAGGCTTTTTGGTAATAAATTTGTGCCATGTCTTTTGTGCGCGCATAAAATTTGTACTTTTCGAGCACTGGTTTAAATTGTGTGTCGTTTAACTTAATTAATCCAAGCATGCGCTCAAGTGCTAATGGGTTTTGAGTATGCAGTAAATTATACGGATCGTTTTGCTTTAAAGCCCAGAGCATAATGTCTAGGCTTTCATCTATAACTTGATTATCCGGCAGTAATAAAACAGGCACCGTGCCTTTTGGTGATATTTCCAAAAGATGCGGTGGCTTATTTTTAGTTTTTATAGCGCGTAGGAGCACGTGTTGCTCTGCCATTAAAATACCCATTCGTGCACGCATTGCGTATGGGCAGTGTTGTAATGAATATAATAATGGCAATGTCATGTTTACTTACCTTAGCTATTTAAGCCTTCAACATATTGCTGACGTGTTTTTACTTTTACCATGTGATTTAACTGATCGGCCGCGTGTGTTTGCCCACTAATTAAATCTTGGAAGTGTGCAAGTAACACGGTTTTATCTAGCTTTTCTTTATCGCCTGAGCCAATGTCGGTTAAATCAATCATAAACTCGTCAAACTTGTCAGCGTAATCGGTCACAATATCCATATTTAAAAATTGCTCATGGTTATAAATGCTCGGGTAGCCGCCTTTTTGTTTATCAATGGCAAAGCTAATGCCTTTAACATTGGTAACGGTTGTTTCTTTTTTACAGCTCAGCATACAGCTTGCGTCAATACGTGGTTTTTTACAGCCTACGGTTTGCTGGAAAAAACATTGTCGGCTGGTCATCATTAATATTGGATGATAAATGCTGTACATCATTTTAAAGTTGTTAGGGCGTTTAATATTACGCATTTGTGGTTTGTTTATTTCGTTTGAAATAAACGCGCCTTTTGCGTTTAAATCTTCTTGTAGTGTAAGTAACGCATAAGAGTTTGTGGTGTTTAATAACGGGCCTGCAATCCAGTCAATACCCATTTGCACTGCTTTGTATGCTACGCCTGTGTTATTACTAATAATAAGTTTAGGTTTTACAACCTCGAGTAAACGTACAGCTTCTTCAAAATCTTTACCAATTAACACCGCCGGAAACCACGGAATTAACTGTGGGTGCTCTAAAAATACATTAATGTATTTATCGTTATCGGTTCTAAAGCTCTCTGGTAATTTAAAGTAAACATCGCCACCTGTTAAATCACATAGATGAACATCTTTTATGTCCGATATTAAAATAGAGAGTGTTGTTTTGTTATCGGCTTTAGGGTGGTTTACTAGTTTTGGCAGTTCAACAGGGGCGAGTACGTCTTTTCCTTCGTTTAATAAAAACGCGACTTGCTTCTTAATACGGGCAAGCTCTTTAAAGGGAATGCTTAAGTTGTTGCCTAAGTTTGAGTAATCCATATTTTTAATTTCAAAATTGGCATTACTAAAGGTTTTAAAGCGTTTATCAATAGCTGCAATATCAACAACCGATTTATCGGCGGTTTGCATAGGCATTTGCGATTGAACTTCAAAGCGTAGAGGTTGAAGGGCGCTTTGCTCTGCTAGGGTGTTGTCGTGTTTATCGTTTATTGTCAGTGTTACTGTAAATGGCTGGTTTAATTGGCCGCTAAACTCAAAGCGTAGTTCTCGTTTTGAAATATCTAAAAACTCAATCTTCTTTTTAACTAACGTATCAATGTCATTTTTTTCTGCGGCGAGTTCTTGTTGTGCATCGTAAATTTGCACAACCGAAATCGCGTTACTCTTTTCGTTAGCGTGATCAAAGCTATGGTCGCGCGGGTTGTCGGTAAACATGTTTTTTGTCATGTCACCTTGCAAAAACTTATTAGTAAAATTACGGTTAAATACTTTGTATAAGCTTGAATCATCTTCAATTAAATTACCTGTTTGTACAAAGGTATCTATTTGTTTGCGCCAGCTATCAATAACGGTATGTACGTAGTTAGCACCTTTAATGCGGCCTTCTACTTTTAACGAGTCAACACCAGCGGCTACCAACTCCGGTAAATCAAAATAGGCTGAATTATCTTTTAAGTTTAACGGATGTTTGTTACCCATGGCGGTTGGCTCGTATTCATCACGACATGCTTGTGAGCAACGACCACGGTTACCTGAGTTACCCACACTTACTGAGCTTGAATAACATTGCCCCGAAAACGCAATACACAATGCACCATGTACAAACACCTCGGTTAATACATCGCATTTGTGCGCTACGTCGGTCAATATTTTAATTTCAGTTAAGTTAAGCTCGCGCGATAAATTTACACGTGTAGCGCCAATGCGCGCTAAAAACTCAACCTGTGATTCGTTATGGGTGGTTAACTGAGTTGATGCGTGAATATGCAAAGTAGGAAAGTGCTTTTTAACTATATTGAACAACCCTAAATCTTGCACAATAATGCCATCGAGCGTGGTATTCATGAGTTGGTTAAGTAGCTTAAATAGCGCGCCCATTTCGTGCTCTAATATAACTACATTTAGCGTTAAAAATATTTCACAGCCGTATTCATGGGCTAGGCGAAGTGCGCCGTTAAGCTCATCAAACGAAAGATTAGACGCTCGGTTACGTGCATTAAAGGTATCTAACCCACAATAAACCGCATTAGCACCGGCTACAATGGCGGCTTTTACCGCGTTAACATCACCGCCTGGGGCTAATAGTTCAATCTTTCTACTCATTACAATGTCGCTTCGCTCATATTTAATTGCCGCGAATTTTATATGGTTAAGCACGTTAATGCTATTTATTGAGGGATATAATAAAGACTAATACCAATTCGCTTAATTAAGTGATCTATTTTGAGGCTGGAAAAACGTGTTGATAGCTAGGCAAAAAATTCGCTATTTAGTTGTTCTCGGCAATTGCTCCTGCATTGCTCTACCTTCTGAATCCATGCAGTCGTAAATGAGAATTTTTTAACACAGGTAGCGACACGTTTAGCCCCGCAAAATGATTAAGTATTATTGCGGATTGGTATAAAGTAAAAGAGTGTATAAAATTACAATTAAGCTGGCTGATTTCTTACGTAACATGTAATAAAATGATAGTTTATAAGCCAGCAACGCTTTCAACTTTACTTAGGCGATACCCATCAGCAATCAAGATCTTAAACAGTTAGATACAGATTTAAACAGTGATGAATCTGGAATTATTAACACCCACCTAAAAATAGCCACATTTAACCTGTTTAACTATCTTGAGCCGCCCAATGCATACTATGAGTTTGAGAAAATTTATACCGCGCAGCAGTGGGCTAAAAAGCAGCGTTGGATTGTTGATTATTTAACAGAACATGCCCCTGATGTGATTGGTTTTCAGGAAGTGTTTAGTATTGACTCGTTAAAAGAGCTAGTAGGCGAGCAAGGTTATAATTACTTTGCTGTAGTTGATACGCCAGAGGTGATTGATGACTTTATTTATAAACGCCCTGTAGTGGCAATCGCCTCTAAATACCCCATAGTTGAAGTAGCAGCGGTTGAGCACGATAGTGAGCTTGCAAATGCGCTTGGCCTTAATAGTGAGTTTACTTTTAGTCGTAAAGTACTAAGAGCAACTATAACGCTGCCGCATATAGGTAATACCGATTGTTACGTGGTGCATTTTAAATCTAAGCGCCCAATTATTAATGTTGATGAGCATAATAAAGAGCTTACACCCGAGCAAAACATAATTGAAATTTTAAAAGCGAATGTAGCGGGTGGGTGGGGCTCAACTATTCAGCGTGGCAGTGAAGCTACATTACTAATGATACAAATGATTGCTCGTCGCGAAGCTACGCAACAACCCATGCTATTAATGGGGGACTTTAATAATGAACTTGCGGATGGCGTATTAAGCCATTTACTGACGAGTACGCTACGCTTTGCGCCTGCATTTGATGCTAAAACCTACCTCGCTAAATATTGTTTAAATGATTCATGGGATTTATTTGTTAAGTCGCAGCTAAGCGAAGATGAACTGTCTAATGGTGAGGCAATGACTAGCGATGAAATAAGCGATAGTGAAAGCATTAGCATTTTTGATTTAGCTGATGAAAACGAAGCAAAAAATGTTAATACAACTAAGCTTATGCCTTTAAGAGCGCCAACACATTATTATGGCGCAAGTAACTCCGTGCTTGATTATATTTTATTATCTTGTGAGTTTGATGCTAGCTACCTTGGCAGCTTTTTTGAGGTGATTGAGTATAATACTTATGATCGTCACTTAATTAACCCCGAATTTGAGCGTGATGATTTAAGTACCGATCATGGTATTGTGTTAGTTACACTAAAACTAAGAAGCTAGGCTTGCTCTATGCATAATTATGCTAAAATTATAAATTAAAAGTATTCATATAGCAGCAATACTTGATGTATTGCGCCGGTTTGTATATTTTATCACCAGCCTTTTGAATTGTATTAATAATAAATTACTAAAATGGTAAATATGGAATTTTATACCTACTTGAATCATAAGCGAAATATGGATTTACCTTCGCAAATACATAGTTTCATTGTAAAGCGAATTTATAATTTTACATTTTTAGTGAAAGCTTTGCTTTTTGCTTTGTTTGTTAGCTTAAACAGCGCTTACGCACAAGAAACCACCTCATACAGTTTAACTAATGAATCTAATGCAGGGCTGCTTAAAAGAGCTGAATTACTTATAGATACTGACGTTATAACAAGTATTGAACTAAGTAAGTCGTTGTTGTCACAAGCGCAAAGTGCTGATGACATGTTACTCAGCGCAAAGCTACATAACTTGCTAGGTAGGGCGAATAAAAAAATAACAATATTAATGCATCGCTCGAGCACTTTTTACAATCCTCTGTTTACTACAGCAAATTAAATGATTCACGAAACCAAATAAAGGCGTCTATTAATTATATAAATATATTATTAGAAGAAAAACGTTATGACGAACTTACTACCCGCATTGAAACTTTATTACCAACAACCCTTGTGTATGGCGATGACTTTTTTATAGCGCAAGTGCTCCTTACTAAGGGGGATTCGTTTTATGAACAAAAAAAGTACAATAACGCGAACGCGCAATATACATCTGCTTTAAAATACCTTGTTGACGAAGACGAATTAATACAAAGACAGTTAGGTGAAACGTATAAAAATTAGCTCAGTCGTATAAACGCCTCAAAAATAGAGAGCAAACGGCTCACTTTTACACAAAAGCTTTAGAGGTATATTCTAATTTAGGTGATTTAAAGCTAATGGCGCGTACTTTAAATACACTAGCAGAAGCACATCGTTATTTAGATAACTTAGTTTTAGCCCTTGATTACTCCACTCGCGCATTAGAAATACATAAAGACATTGACGACCCTGTTGGCTTTGCTAAGGCATTACTAGGGGCGGGT
Source organism: Pseudoalteromonas sp. SG45-3 (assembly GCF_014164075.1). Classification (NCBI taxonomy): domain Bacteria; kingdom Pseudomonadati; phylum Pseudomonadota; class Gammaproteobacteria; order Alteromonadales; family Pseudoalteromonadaceae; genus Pseudoalteromonas; species Pseudoalteromonas sp. SG45-3. The sequence continues at coordinate 16,463 of NZ_JACJEN010000006.1, forward strand.
ATTATTTATCGTCATATTAATCTTTATGAAAAATCACTTGAACATATAAATGAGGCACATTTATATTATAAAAAAGTAAATAACATGCTTGGGATTGCTAAAACATCAAATCAAATGGGACTGGTATATACACGATTAAGGCAGTTTGATCAGGCCGAATTTTTCTATCAAATAACTATCGATTTGCCAAAAGGTATGGTCGAGGAAAAAACGCTCGCTTCAGCTTTAAGAGAAATGGCTGTTATTAACCTCGAATCTGGCGACTTAGCATCAGCAATGCAATATGCTAAAAAAGCTTATATCACTTATAAAAACAAAAACCTTACATCGTACATTTCTACAACAGCACGTATTATTGGTAATATTTATCGTGCCCAAGGAAATAACTACAAAGCTATAGAGTATTACAAAGAGTCATTGTCGTTTGCCAGAGAAGCAGGTGGTAAACTTTATGAGATAAAGTCGCTTACTGCGCTTGCGGGCATTTTAATTGGTATTGATACAAATGAGGCGATTTCTTTACTAAAAAGGTCACTCGCTTTATCAACCGAAATAGATGATAAGTTACATATGCTATATGCCTATCGTGAAATTCGAATAGCAGAAAAATTGCGTGGTCGTATAGAAGAGTCACTTCGTTATGCAGAAGAAGAAATAGCCCTAACCGATATTATTCAAAATGAAAGAAATGAAGATAAATTGGCGCTTGAAAAAGCACATTTACATTCGCACAAAATGGAAATAGAGCTTGAGACGTTAAGAGAAAAAGAAAAACGCCATCAGCTTGAGCTTGAAAAGAAAAATAATCAAATTGAAATCGCCGCCCAAGCTAGAGTTATATCAGAGCTAGAGCTTTCAAAGAATAAATACGCCAGTATTGCGCTCGCATTTTTATTAGCCGCTTGTTTAGCTATTGTATTACTGGTTTATAGAAGTTTTATTGCATCTAAAAAACGTAATGAAGAGTTAGACTATTTGGCAGCAAGAGACCCTTTGACCAATTGTTATAACCGCCGTATTTTATTTGAGGTTATGAATCGCGACTTTTTGGATTTACCTCAGATTGAAGAGTACTGTATTTTAATGGTCGATATTGATCATTTTATAAGCGTTAACGACACCTATGGGCATAGCATTGGCGACACAGTACTTTGTGGCGTAGCCGAACTTTTACAAGCTAATATACGTAAAAGTGATAGCGTGGCCCGTTTTGGTGGCGAAGAATTTTGTATTATTTTGCCCAACACAACTCAAGAGCAAGCAATTCGGATTGCTGAGGCTATTCGTATTAAAGTTGAAAAAGCGACATTTGAAGATATTCCTGTTACGTGTAGCTTTGGGGTTACGTCTATTAAATTTAAAGCCAGAACACCTTCTGAGTTGATTGAACAGGCTGATTTAGCTCTTTATGAGGCTAAGTCCTTGGGGCGTAATCAGGTAGCGTTATGGGATGCTTCGCTTGAAGAGTTTAAACTTTATAGATCGGAGTAAATCCAGCAGTCTACAGTTTAGTTTTGATGTTATTTTTTAAAATTATAAAAAGTAAATTTTATACAATGCTGTGTGTTACTTACATATGTAATTAGGCTTATTAGATTAACCCTTTGAATATCAGTGTATTAACTTAGGCTTTAAAATTGCAATCAATACTAAGTTAAAAACAAAACAAGGGATTTAATAATGACTGAAGTTGCACTTTCGGCCTATTTGGCATTTTACCTCTATTTAATTATGTTGCTTGTACAGTGGGCTGTGGCTACGTTTAGCAAAGCTAAAGAACCAAATGCTGTACCAGGTAAAATTGACGAGGATTTATCGCACGACAGCTTTATATTTAGAGCACATCGTACGTTTCATAATACGCTTGAAAACAGTGCATTATTTATAGGTACGGTGTTATTTGCGTTTGTAATTAATTATCAAAGCCCGATTTTTGCAATGTGTATTTGGGTGTATTTAATTGCGCGTTTAATTCACATGGCGCTGTACTACGCTATAGCAACGGAGAAAAACCCAAGCCCACGTAGTTACTTTTTTATAATCGGCGTACTTGCTAATGTGGTTATGCTGATAATGATAGGGTTAAGGCTAATCTCTTAATTTATAAAAAAGTTATAAAATTTATTTATAACGATAAAAAAGCGAAGAGCCTTTAAGGCATCTTCGCTTTTTTGTTTAAAGTAGAAGCAGAATAAAACTACCTTTACCGTAAGGTAATATTAATGGCTAATCGACGCCTATAAACCCGCCTGTTTGGTGTGTCCATAGGGCTGCGTATATTCCACCCTTAGCGATTAATTGTTCATGAGTGCCTTGCTCAACTACGCCGCCGTCATCAAGTACAATTAATCTATCCATTTGTGCAATGGTTGAGAGCCTATGCGCTATCGCGATTACTGTTTTGCCTGTCATTAAATCATCAAGACTTGCCTGAATTGCGGCTTCTACTTCTGAGTCGAGTGCGCTGGTGGCTTCGTCGAGTATAAGTATGGGTGCATTTTTAAGTAGTACACGTGCAATAGCAATACGTTGGCGTTGACCGCCTGAAAGCGTAACACCGCGTTCGCCCACTTGTGCATCAAAGCCTTTATTGCCTTTGCTGTCGACCAAGTCGTTTATAAACTCAAGCGCCTTAGCTTGTTTGGTCGCGTTGATCATCTCATCGTGGGTTGCATCGGGGCGACCGTACAAAATATTGTCTTTTACTGAGCGATGAAGCAAGGAGGTATCTTGCGTTACCATTGCTATGTAGCGGCGTAGGCTTTCTTGGCTAACGTCTGTGATGTTTTGCCCATCAATTTTTATTGTTCCAGAGTCGGTATCGTAAAAGCGCAGTAATAAGTTAACAAGTGTTGATTTACCCGCGCCAGAGCGACCGACTAAACCAATTTTTTCGCCAGGTTTAATATTTAAGTTTAAACCGTTCATTACAGGGCTGCGATTAGTCTCTTTTGCAGCTTTGCCGTAGTTAAAGTGTACGTTGTTAAACTCAATAGCACCTTGGCTTACGTTAAGCGTATCAGCATTTGGTTTATCGGCAACTTCGATAGGGTTCGACAGTGTTTTCATACCATCGGCTACGGTGCCAATGTTTTCGAACAAGCTGCTTATTTCCCACATGATCCACTGCGCCATACCGTTTAATCTAAGCGCTAAGCTAACAGCAACAGCAATAGCTCCGGCGCTAATTACGCTAAGCGACCATAAATAAAGTGATACAGCGGCAACCGAAAATACTAATAGGTAATTTAAGCTTTGAATAACAAAGTTTAAACTGGTTACTAAGCGCATTTGCTTGTACACAGGCTGTAAAAATACATCCATGCTTTGTTTTGCGTATTGCTCTTCACGCTGGGTATACGAAAACAATTTAATAGTTGAAATGTTAGTGTAACTATCAACAATACGACCAGTCATTTCTGAGCGCGCATCGGCTTGTGAGCTGCCAATTTTTTTAAGGCGCGGTACAAAGTAAAGTTGCACGCAAATGTATAAAACCAACCAAACTAATAAAGGGATCATTAAGCGCCAATCAGCTTCGGCAACTAAAAATACCATTGAGCCAAAATAAACCACGATATACATTAATACATCGAGTAGTTTGGTCACTGTTTCGCGAACGGCTAAAGAAGTTTGCAGTACTTTAGTGGCTATTCTTCCTGCAAATTCATTTTGATAAAAGCTAACACTTTGGCGCAGTAAATAACGATGTGCTAACCAACGAATTGACATAGGATAATTGCCAAGCAATGCTTGGTGCAAAATAGCAGAATGGAAAAAGACAACAATGGGCAATACTAATAACAGCATGACAGCCATTTTAATAAGTTCAGACTTTTGCTCTATAAACAAAGTTTCGGGCGTGTAGGCGGTTAACCAATCGACAAGTTGGCCCATGTAGCTAAATAAAGAAACCTCTAAAATAGCGAGCATGGCGGCACTGATTGACATAAGCAGCAACGACAGTTCCATTCCTTTGGTGTAGTGGCGACAAAAAGCAAATAAAGTAGAAGGCGGCTGAGTGGGTTGGTCCTCAGGAAATGCTTTTGTCATTTTTTCAAATAATCGATACATTTTAAAAACTTAAATGGCAAATAATGACGAGTATCATACCATTTAAGTATTTTTAAATGCAGGTTTGTAGGGCACTAATTATGAGTATTATTCTTATTTATTGCGTTGGGTTACTTAGGTTTATTCCTTCGCTCATGTATAAATCGTCATATCTGAGACCTCCATTTCCGTAAGGCTTTTTAATTGGGCCTGTATTACAGTTTGCTAAAAAGTATATAAGAGGTTGTTCGCGCTTCATTCTAAATTGTGCATTTTTATATACCAGGGTTTGACTGTTAAACTCACCACCTTTTACGTAAACATCATATTGCTGACCTTGCTCTGAGGCTGCTGCGTTATTCACAACGTACCATATGTCGTACCAAGTATTTGTTTGCAGAGGTTTAGCTGACTGGTTTGTAGTGTAGTTTTGAATGTTGCTATATCCGCTGTCGGTTTTAACCATTAAAGCGCCATCGTTTACAAACCCGTTTGATTCTGTTTTATCGGTTACGCGAAGTGTTGGCTCAAACGCATCGTACGCATGTTTATTTATTAGCGCTGGAGTAAGGTTACTCAATCCAAAAGCATGGTTATTAGGAAAAGCAGCCACGTTTATACGTATATAAAATGTGTAGGTTTGACCAACTTCAACCGCTTGTGGAAGCTTTGTATAAGAAAGCGCTTTGCGATTGCCAACAATACCATCGCGTGCAGGCTTTTTTAGTAAATAATGATTTGTAGATATAGATGTAGTTGCTTGTTCTGGTTGTATAACTGTTATTTGTGGATTTTTAACCTGTGGTTTAGTTTCATTTTGCGTATCGACACTCTGCCACTTGCTAAGTGAATTTTCAAAATCATCAATAAGTAGCCAATCGCTTGACGTGTTTTTAGAAATGGTTGAACACGCCGCTAGCGTGCTTAACAAACATAAAAGTAACGTGTGTTTAAAATGCATAATTGGATCTCAGTAAGTTTAGGTGTTTTTGGTTAACCAATTATCTTTTTGGCTATAACTTTAAAGCAAAGGTTATGTAACCAATTTAATGTTTTTATGTCAATCACTAAAATAAAAGTTATGGTTTAATAGAGCTTGAGAAATATAATGTTGTTATTGTATTTATAAAATCAACTCAGCAAATTTTAACTGAGTATAAAAATAATTTAATAGTTAGGATGTTATATGTATACGGGTTCGTGTTTGTGTGGTGAAGTAAACGTTGAAGTGTCGGGCAGTATAACTAGCATTATTCATTGTCATTGTTCACTATGTAGAAAAAACAGCGGGACTGCATTTGCAACCAATGGCTTTGTAAATACAGATGACTTTACAATAACCAAAGGGCAGGCACTACTAAGCGAGTATAGTTTTAAAGCAGGGCGCACACGTTATTTTTGTAGATGTTGTGGCTCGCCTGTTTACAGTAGCAACAGTGATGACAAAAGCAGAATACGAATTCGTTTAGGAATATTCGATACCGATATTACTGAGCAGGTATTATCGCATAATTTTGTTACGTCTAAAGCTAACTGGGAGCAGTTAGAAACAAGCTTACCGTGCTATGAAAAACATGAACCTGGTCGATAAAGCGTTTTATTCAATGTGGTAAATGCTGTTAATACTTTTATAAAGGTTTGGTGCAAAGTTTATAAACACCGGTGAGTTTTGTATTTCATCAACGTTTATATGCATTAATGTTTGCTGGCTTAGTATGATCACTATATTTTTGTATTCGTTAAACTCTATTATCGCTAAGCACTTAAAATGTTGCCTTAAAAGTACTAAAAGCATTTGCAGCTCTTGGCCTGTTTGTGGGTTTAAATTAATGATTACTTGCGTATTTTGCTCACTGCAGCGATTTATATTTTGCCAAAAGCTATCGCTGGTTAAAAAAGGCTGATGATATTCACCACTAAAAATATCGATAGTGATTACGTTAAAGTGATCAGAGCATTGGGTAATATATTGTTCGGCGCATTGTAAATAGCTGCTGTGCTTAATTGGTAACTTAAAGTGCTGGGCGGCAATTAAGGCAATGTTTGGGTTTATTTCTACCGTGTTAAATGTATTGATGGTGTTTATGTAAGGCGTACTACTTTGCAAGTGATACATAATTCGCTCAAACCCTGCCGTGCCTAAACCTAAATTTAATATATTTAATGTATCTACCGGTTTAAGTAAAAATAACATCATACATTGGTTTACAGGTACTATTACTTGCTCTGGGTGCGTAAGGTTCATAACGCCTTGAATTGTTATGTCTTCATTGGTTTTTTGTGCAAGCGTTAACCACCGATATTCTTTATTTTGATACACGCATACGGGGCCGTACGCGCTTTGCTGCGACTCAATAAGGTTACTTTTAATTGTATCTTCTTTTAGTTGACGCATAACTTAAACTATTAATGTATACACAATTACAGTGTGCCACGAAAATCGCATTTTTTTATAGATTATTGTGTAACAAGGTTTGTAATTTAACCTCTAAATATAATATTGTATTAGCAATTAATTACTTAGACGTTATTCAAGGATTGGAAATGGGATTGATTCTAGGGCCTGCTGTTTTAGCGTGGTTTGCGGTATTTATCTATTCTTTACGATTAGGGTATGTGCTTATTTATAAAAATATGAGCGTATTAACCACAGTGTCTACTTTTGCAATTAGTATTGTTGGTATGTTGGCTTTTATGACGTATGGATATAGGCAGTTTGTAAACAATACCTCAGTTTGGGCATTTGAGATCCCGAGTTACTTTTTATTTAGCAAAATAGCTTTTATAGGTGTGTTGAGTGGTTTTTTACTTAACTACTATATTAAGCCTGAAAATAGTTCGGAGTTTTTGAGCTGTTTAGCATTTGTATTAATATTTATGTTTTCTGCTGGTGTGCTTGCAAGCTTAGGAGGACATGAGGCCTTTTTGAAAGAATTTGATATTAAAACCACTCATTAAAAGTATGCATAATAAATTTTGGCCCAGTACCTATAAAAGGTAGTGGGCTTTTTACTATCCTAATAACCTCTTGTAAATGCGCTTTAGCGTGATCCTTTCTACATCTACCTCAAATGTATTGCCATAAAATCTTAGTTAAGTAATGGTTACACTATAATAATTAGGAGCTAATAGATGCTTAAAACACCTTTGAAAATCACAACAACGTTACTTAAATTTACTGTAATTGCAGGCGCCTGCACACTTGCATTATCAGCACATGGGAAAACACAACTTCAATACACAGAACAGCAAAAATTACATGATATAGCAGCTCAAGTATCAGCCGAACGTATTGGTAGTGACATTCAAACGCTGGTGGATTTCGGTACTCGCCATACGCTTTCAGATACTAAATCGGATACTCGAGGCATTGGTGCGGCTAGGCGCTGGATAAAAAATGAATTTGAAAAAATATCCGCGCAGTGTGGCGGTTGTTTGGAAATCATTGAAGTAAAGGACACTATATCGGGCGAAAAACGCATTCCTAATCCTGTTGAAGTGGTTAACATTGTGGCTATTCAACGAGGGTCAAGCGAACCTAATCGCATGGTGATTATGTCGGGTGATATAGATTCTCGTGTAAGTGATGTTATGGACTTTACGAGTGATTCACCTGGGGCAAATGATAACGCATCAGGTGTAGCGGGAGTAATTGAAGCTGCTCGTGTTTTAAGTAAATACAAATTTAATGGTTCGGTAGTTTACGCGGCGCTTTCGGGCGAAGAGCAGGGTTTGTTTGGTGGAAAAATATTAACGGCTTATGCGCAAAAGCATGACTGGCAAGTTCATGGCGTTTTAAACAACGATATGATTGGCAATATTACCGGTATTAATGGGGTAACTGATAATACAACTGCGCGTATATTTTCAGAAGGTACCCGTGTTGTAGAAACAAAAGAGCAAGCTAATACTCGCCGCTTTACGGGTGGTGAAGTTGATTCGGCGAGTCGAAATTTAGCGCGCTACATAGATACTATTGCTGACAGATACATTCCTAACCTAGATACAATGCTTGTATATCGATTAGATAGATTTGGCCGTGGTGGGCATCATCGTCCATTTAATGATGCAGGTTTTGCAGCAGTGCGTATTATGGAAACTAACGAGCACTACGATCGTCAGCATCAAGATTTACGCACTGAAAATGGCGTTGAGTATGGCGATACTATTGAAGGCGTTGATTTTGATTATACAGCTAAGTTAACTTCACTTAATGCGGTAACGATGGCATCTATGGCGTGGGCGCCCGCACCACCAAAAGAAGTTAAAATAAAGGGAGCTGTTACAGCTGATACGTCGTTTTCATGGCAACAAAGCAGTGATGAAAATATTGCTGGCTATAAAATTTATTGGCGTTACACGAGCGAGCCGCAATGGCAGTTTAGTAAATACGTTGGTAAGGTTTCACAGTACACACTTAAAAACGTAGTGATTGATAATTATTACTTTGGTGTAGCCTCTGTCAGTAAAGACGGTGTTGAGTCGCCAGTAGTATTTCCGGGTGATGTGGGTTCGTTTGATCACAATATAAAACAATAGTTTGGCTAAAAACACAGCAAACAGAGCGCTTTAAGGTGCAAATGACCGTTTTATACTTGCACCTTATTTACTAAGCCCTTAGAGTGTTAAAAAAGAAGTAAAAGGTTAATAAAAATGCAGCAACAAGAAAAAAAGCCGTTAACAGCAAAAGAACAAGTTATAACTGATGAGCAAAGAATGCAGTGGCAACGCGAATGTTTTCAAACAGCGCAAAAGCATTTAGCCGAAAAGGGCATTATGCCAAAATCAGTAGTTGATAAAGACAGTCGATTTTTAGCACCACTTTGTGCAATGTGGAAATTTAAAGCACAGAACGGTAAAACATATTGGGTAGTAACAGGGCGGTTACCTACAGATCATGCTGAAGTAAGTGCAGCTACAGATGCTCGTGATGCAATGCGTTACTTTTCTTTGCAGTGGCAATTAAAAGCGGATCAGATTATGAGTACAGGCGCGCGTGATAAAACACAGGTAGACTTTGCTAACTTACTTATCAATAGAGCCCATGGCTTGTACGAAATGTATGATAATGAGCCGCTGTGGGCAAATGAGGCAAAGTAACGACGGTTTGGGTTAAGTAAAAAAGTAGAGGGTGATAGCTTATTTATCGCCCTTTTCTTTATCTAATGGACAAGTGTAAAGGGAGTAGTATTAAACGCTGAAACAGGGCATTGCATACGTTGCCTAGGAATTCCCGCCTCCATAAATACATTCCCTTGCTGAATAAAACCATTGCGCTTAAAACGCTCTACTTCATTTAAAATACAATTAATGCTTACTTCTTCAATACCTTGGTTTGACGCTAATTCTACAATAAAGTTTAGAAGCGATGTATATACTTTGCGATTACGGTGCTCAGGTAATACAGCTATTCTGCCGATTAAGCCATCTTTACATAATCTACCTGTTGCTATTGGGCAGTTTGCATCGTCTGTAACAAGTACATGTAATGCAATTTTATCTAGGCTATCAAACTCGATATGCTTGGGGATATGTAACTCGTAAACAAAAACTCGCTCTCGAATTTTTTGTAGCATATCTTTTTTTATATCCCATTCAACCTTATCAACCAGATAGCCCATTGCAAACTCCTATTGATACCAAATTAGAATGAGTAAGCAATCACAGCAAAATTATTTAAGCCAATATCAGATGAAAATTAAAAATTTTAACTGACCTGTATACATAATATTTTACGCTGTAACGTGCTCATCATTATTAATATAATTGGTATTATTACTCGTGGTCTATATTAAACCAGATCCCCTCATTAACAAGTGTAGTAAAAGTTTGAGTAAAAACTAAGCTTGGCTTTGTTAAATTTAATGCTGAACTTTCAAACTCAGTATTATCGGTAAGTAGTTTAACCGCCGCTAAGTCGGTTAACGGCATAGCGTAATTTTCGCCATTTACACTTAGTAAAACTTCTGTATCGAGTTGCTGATAAATAGCGCGTGTGCCACCTAAGCGTTCAAACACTGTTTCTTCATTACTTAAATCATCGCTTATTTGCTCTGACGTAAATGGAGGCTCTACTGGCGCTAAATCCATTTCATGTTTGGGCTGACTAAGCGTTGAGCCTAGCCATTGTTTAAATAAATCGTCATTTTCTAAAAGTGCCGCCATCAATGTTTTAACTTTATCAACTTCAAGGTTTGTAAGTTCACCCTTTGATTTTCTTAATGTGATGTTGTGATCGGTATAACGTTTTTGGCCGCTTTCGGTATCAATAATATGATCGGCAAAGCTCGATAGTAAATCTTGTTGATTTGGCGCTCTAAAACCAACTGAATAATTTAGTGCGTTTTCTACAGCGTAACCTTCGTGAGGGCACCCTGGTGGAATATACAAAATATCGCCAGGCTCTAATATGCAATCGATTACGGCTTCAAATGCTTCTACTTGCAGTAATTTTTTGTTTTGAGCAAACTGCTTAAGTGTTGGATCGGGCAGACCTACACGCCAATGACGTTTACCTTCGCCTTGAATAATAAATACGTCATATTGGTCTAAATGTGGGCCAACACCACCATTAGGCGTTGAATAGCTAATCATTAAATCATCTATGCGCCAGTTTGGAATAAACCTAAATGGCTCTAGTAGTTGTGCAGCTTCGCTATGCCAGTGATCAACTGCTTGCACGAGCAATGTAGAATGATCGTCTGTTAATTGCTCAAAGTCTTCAAATGGACCTTGGTGCGTTTGCCAATCATTTTTATGATTGGTGATAATACGTGACTCTATGCTTTCTTCCATTGCGAGACCGGCAAGTTCATTAGCATCAAGTGGGTCTTGAAAATTAGCAAAACCTTGTTTGATTAAAAGCGGTTTTTTTTGCCAAAAATGGCTTAAAAACTCTTGCTCAGACAAATTATTTATTTTTAATTGATACATACATTATGCCTACTAGTTAGTGCAATGGGGTTAAAACAAAAAAAGCGAAAGGATGATCCTTTCGCTTTTTAAAAGAGTAATTTAGTTTTTAAACTAAATCATCAATAAACTCAACAGCACGACCAATGTAATTAGCAGGTGTTAGTTTTTTCATTTCTACTTTAGCGTGCTCAGGAAGGTCTAGACCATCGATAAAGTCAGCCATTATTTCTTGATTTACACGTTTGCCGCGTGTTAAATCTTTAAGTTTTTCGTATGGCTTTTCAATACCATATTTACGCATAACTGTTTGAATCGGCTCGGCTAGCAATTCCCAGTTTTGATCAAGCTCGTCAGCTAAACGTTGCTCGTTTACTTCAAGCTTGCTCACACCTTTAAGTGTTGATTGGTATGCAATAATCGCATAACCCATACCTACACCTAAGTTACGTAATACTGTTGAATCGGTAAGGTCACGCTGCCAGCGAGAAACTGGTAATTTTTGTGCAAGATGAGCAAAAATAGCGTTTGCTAAACCTAAGTTACCTTCTGAGTTTTCAAAATCAATTGGGTTAACTTTATGCGGCATTGTAGATGAGCCAATTTCGCCCGCAATTGTTTTTTGCTTAAAGTGATTAAGTGCGATGTAACCCCACATGTCACGGTCAAAATCGAGCAAAATAGTGTTAAAACGTGCAATTGCGTCAAACAACTCTGCAATATAGTCATGCGGTTCAATTTGTGTAGTAAATGGGTTAAGTGTTAAACCTAAGCTTGATACAAATTTATCTGCGTGAGTATGCCAGTCGTAATCTGGGTATGCACTAAGGTGAGCGTTGTAGTTACCAACAGCACCGTTAACTTTACCTAGCATTTCTACTTGAGCAATTTGGTCTCGTTGACGCTTTAAACGCATGTATACGTTAGCAAACTCTTTACCCATCGTTGATGGTGTAGCTGGTTGCCCGTGCGTACGAGTCATCATTGGGATTGCTTTGTACTCAATCGCTTTTTCTTTAATTGCGCTTAAAAGCTCATCGCAATAAGGAAGCAAAACCTTGTTACGTGCTTCGCTAAGCATTAAACCATGAGATAGATTGTTAATATCTTCTGAAGTACAAGCGAAGTGAATAAATTCATTGACTGCATGAAGCTCACTGTTATCGGCTACTTTTTCTTTTAATAAGTATTCAACCGCTTTAACATCGTGGTTTGTAGTGCGTTCAATATCTTTAACGCGCTGTGCATCAGCTTCGCTGAAGTTATCTACAATGGCGTTTAGAAGTGCATTAGCTTCTTCGCTAAATGCAGGTACTTCTTTTATATCGCTTGCTGCAGCTAACGCTTGCAACCAACGCACTTCAACAATTACGCGGTATTTAATTAAGCCAAATTCGCTGAAAATACTGCGTAGTTCAGTGGTTTTGCTGCCGTAGCGACCATCCACTGGAGAGATAGCCGTTAACGCTGAAAGCTCCATAATAACTCCTAAATTTTAGTTTGAACGATAGTTAAATTTTTGTTTTAGCAATGGCGAGTATTTTTCTTTTTGCAAAGAAAAAGTGACGGCGTTTACCGCCCATTTGTCGCCATAATACTGCACTTCTAATGCCGGCTAATAATAACGCACGGATTTTATTTTGAGTGAGCTGCTGTTTTAATAACTCGGGTTTACCATAAACCTGTATTCGGTGCCCAAGGGGGCTCAGCACCGACGAGTATATATCTGCTAAACCGGCAACAACGCTCTCGTCGGTAATAGCAAAATGATCTAAACGACGATGAATATCATCAATTCGTTTGCCTAATTCGTTTAAGCTTTTGTCGTTTGCACTTAGTGCTCGCTCAAGCTGCATCAAACCACCTACGTATTTTACTATTTCAACATCTTTTTGAGCGCCAGCAGTTAGCTGCGCCATTAATGTTTTATAGCCATCACGTAAGTTGTCAGTACCTTGGTAAACATCTTCTGGCGATGCCGGTGATGTTTGAATAATGCTTGAAAGTAATACTTCTAAGTCGTGCTCATTATTACTGCCGTACTGGGCAATTTTTTGAACTTGCTTAGCAACCTGGCACATGGCGGCAAGCGCCATGACTTGGTGTTCATTCATTACTTAATCACCGAGTCAATAATACCACCACCTAAACACACATCTTCTGCATAAAATACAGCAGATTGACCTGGCGTAACTGCTTTTTGTGGTTCATCAAATAATACACGAGCCATGCCGTCTTCACCTACAAGTAGGGTACAGCTTAAGTCTTCTTGGCGGTAACGTGTTTTAACTGTGCAGCGAGTGGTACCTTTAGGGCCAACGCGGTCTACCCAATGTAATTGGTTTGCATTAAGACCATTACTGTATAGGCGAGGGTGATCTTTGCCTTGGCCAACAACAAGTACGTTACGTTCTAAATCTTTATCAACTACGTACCATGGTTCGCCAGAACCTTCCTTCATACCACCAATTAACAAGCCTTTGCGTTGTCCAAGTGTGTGGTACATTAAGCCTTCGTGCTCGCCTACGTTATTACCGTCAGTGTCTTCGATAACGCCAGGTTGCGCTGGTAAGAACTTTTGTAAAAAGTCTTTAAATTTACGCTCACCGATAAAGCAAATTCCGGTGCTGTCTTTTTTATCGTGAGTGATTAGGTCTTGTTCTTCTGCTATGCGGCGCACTTCTGGTTTTTCGATATCGCCTACAGGGAATAACGTTTGGCCAATATGTTCATGGCTTAGGGTATATAAGAAGTAGCTTTGATCTTTATTGTTATCAAGTCCGCGACACATTACGTATTTGTCATCGCGAAGTTCACGGCGAACGTAGTGTCCGGTTGCAATAAAGTCAGCACCGAGTGCTTGAGCCGCAAATTCTAAAAAGGCTTTAAATTTAATTTCTTTATTACACATTATATCGGGGTTTGGCGTACGACCTGCTTTGTACTCTGCTAAAAAGTACTCAAATACATTATCCCAGTATTCAGCAGCAAAGTTTACTGTGTGAAGCTCAATGCCTAATTTGTCGCACACGGCTTGTGCATCTTTTAAGTCATCAGCGGCGGCACAGTATTCATCATTGTCGTCTTCTTCCCAGTTCTTCATAAACAGGCCTTCTACTTGGTAGCCCTGTTGTTGTAATAAATATGCAGATACAGAAGAATCAACACCGCCGGACATGCCAACAATGACTTTAATGTGACTATTTTCGCTCATGAATAATTTCGCTTATACAGATTGCTGTTAACTTGGAAAGGCCGCGATTATAGCATGTATTTTGTTTGTGCTTAAAGAGCGTAGGGCGGCAAAGGACATAATTTGTCACTATTTTATTTGTATAACAAATAGCAAACTAGACTTAAACGCATTATCAGGCTGTAACTTTAGTAATATTAAAGTGATCTTTACTAATAAATTAAGACTATAGAATAATTCATGTAGTTATTGAGTTTTATTAATAGTATTTTCTTTTAAAACTACTAGAGTAAATATACACTTAATAAAAATAAAATAGTGGTGAGTATATGAATGTAAACCACTTTAAAGCCGCTTGAAATATAGTCAATGGAATGAATATATGAATTATGCCTATCAAATAAACAAGATAAATTCTTTAGTTGAGCATTACACACGAAAACCTGATTTTGTGGATAGCGAATTACTTTCTAGCAAAACGACAGAGTTTAAAAAATCAGCCTATCATCTTTTTTATGAGTTAAAAAAACTCAAAAACCCTCATATTTACCAAGAGCCAAACCATGTACATGAGTTATTTAGCTTAATAAAAGGTTCAACAGTTAAAAAAAACGTTGAGTTAAAGGTGCTTGATCATGTAGAGCACTGGTGGCTTGAATGGTATTTCGCTTTAGAAATGGACGAAAAGCTTAGTATAGAAAAAAGTGATATGCCAATGAGTTACTTACCTCAAAGTACACTCAACCCTATGCGCAAACATGAGATAAGTCACTACGCTAGGTTATTTACCGTTTTGCCAATGCCTGTATGTAATGTATGTGCCAAGACGGGTGATATTTTGAAAGTTAATCAACGTTTTGTAGATGTTTTTGGTTATACAGTAGAAGATGTGCCAAATCTTAAATCATGGTGGGAAAAAGCGTATCCAGATCCCCAATACAGAGCACTTGCAAAAGAGCTGTGGCAAGACTCACTTGAAAAGGCACTAAGTAACAATAACGACATACCCGCAAATAACTATCGAGTTTCTTGTCGTGATGGCTCACAAGTGATGATGGAAATTTCAGGGATTGATATAGGTGAAGAGTTTTTAGCTGTTTTTAATGATGCAACAGAGCGCTTAGAAGCAGAAGATATACTCAGGGATATGGCCTTTTTGGATGCATTAACCAAAATTGCGAATAGGCGTCGGTTTGATGAAAAGCTAACGCATGAGTTTGAACGAGCAAAAGAATGCGAAGGCATGCTATCGATGATTATTATTGATATTGACCATTTTAAGCAATTTAATGACCGGTATGGGCATGTAGCGGGCGATACGTGCTTATATGACGTGGCTCAAAAAATTGCTTCAACGGTTAGTCGCCCAGAAGATTTTGTGGCTCGCTATGGTGGAGAAGAATTTGTTGTTTTACTTCCACAAACGGATAGGCAAGGAGCGTTGTTTATAGCTGAGCAAATACAAAAAGCTGTAGAAAGCTTAGCTATTGCTCACCAGGATAGCTTTACC
The DNA here is from genome assembly GCF_014164075.1 of Pseudoalteromonas sp. SG45-3. Classification (NCBI taxonomy): domain Bacteria; kingdom Pseudomonadati; phylum Pseudomonadota; class Gammaproteobacteria; order Alteromonadales; family Pseudoalteromonadaceae; genus Pseudoalteromonas; species Pseudoalteromonas sp. SG45-3. The sequence goes on from NZ_JACJEN010000006.1 coordinate 32,131, forward strand.
GGATTTTTATCTATAAGTATGGGTATTAATACCATCAGCAACTATACAAATAGCAATGAAATCAGCTTTGTTAGAGCCGCTGATAACGCCCTGTATTATGCTAAAAAACAAGGGCGTAATTGTATAGCGCTAAGCTCTGAGTAAATCAATTATAAATAGTTTCTAAGCTTAACGCTGGTCGATTCAGGCTGTCGTTAATACACTTGAGCACTAAAGGGCTCCTAAGCGGTAATGATTTTATTTGCTCTAATGTATGCCAGTTAGCGCTGATAATGTCAGAATCTATTGGTGTTGGTGCTTCTATATCATTAGGTGCTTCAAATAAAAAGCAGAATCGCAAATAGTGCACTGCGTTATCGGCATGCAAATTATAAACACCTAAAAAACCAATAGGCGCAAGCGCTAAGCCTGTTTCTTCTAGTAGCTCTCTGCTTGCAGCTTGCGCAAGTGTCTCATTTTGCTCTAAATGACCCGCAGGTTGATTGTAACAAATTTGCTTTGTAAATTTATCGCGCTCTTTTACAAGTAAAAACTCATTTTGCTTTTTTACTATTGCTGCAACCGTGACATGCGGTTTATGCATCAACTACGCCCTTAATTACTTTGTATTCACCACAATTAATATCATCCAACGTATAGTTGCCAATGCTATAGCGGATGAGGCGAAGTGTAGGGTGTCCAATATGCGCGGTCATTCGACGAACTTGTCTGTTTCTACCTTCATTAATGGTAATACTTAGCCAAGTGGTAGGGATTGCTTTCCGCTCGCGTACAGGGGGATTACGCGCCCAAATTGTTGGCTCATCAATTATTTTAACGTTAGCGGGGAGTGTAAGCCCGTCTTTAAGTTCTACGCCATTACATAAATCATTAATTGATTCACTCGTTGGTTCACCCTCAACTTGTGCCCAGTAGGTTTTATTCGTTTTTTTATCAGGAGCAGTTAAGGTGTTTTGTAGTTTCCCACAGTTTGTTAAAAGCAATAAACCCTCACTGTCTCTGTCTAACCTTCCTGCTGCGTAAACTTCTTTAATAGGTATAAACTCTGCAAGCGTTTTTCTGTCTGCGTCATCCGTAAATTGACATAGCACATCAAACGGCTTGTTGAATAACACAATTTTTCTGTCTTTAGATGCTATCTGCGGCTTTATTTCTCTTTTACCAGATGGCGTTTTGCTAAGTGCACTGCGTGAATAAGTACGCCCAGTACTTCTTTTTGGCTTGGCTTGTGTTGCTTGATTATTGCCTGATTTAGCTCTCATTATATGCACCTAGCTGGTTTTGGTAATCCGGCAATTTTTGTTGCTTGCTTGGCTGGGCCTTTAGGAAATAATTTATATAAATAAAGGCTATTTCCTTTATCTTCACCGAGTGCTTTAGCCATTGCTTTTACAAGCATTCTAATTGCTGGGCTGGTGTTATATTCAATGTAAAAATCACGAACAAAATTAATGACTTCCCAGTGTTGCTCACTAAGTGTTATGTTTTCTTGAGTAGCAATTACAGGCGCCAGCTCCTTTGACCATAAAGTATGGTCGAGCAAGTAGCCTTGTTTGTCGGTTTCAATCTGTTGGTTGTTAAATTCAAGCATGAGTTACCACGTAATTGATTGATTAGTTGATAAAGTGAGTGCCACAAAGTCTTCATAGCTAATTGCTTTATCGTTATCTGCTAATTTTATTGCACGTACTTGCGCGTCTTGTTCAAGTATTAACAGTGTATCTGCAAATTGCCTAAATTGTTTTTTTGCAAAGCAGGCATCACCAACAAGTAGTACCTTATCGCCTGATAAAATTAAATTCTCAAGCTGATTTGCCGAGTAATAGTTAAGCGGCTTTGAAAAAATATGTAACGTACTCATAGGTTCACCACATGTTGCTGCGCTTTAATTAGTGTTTGTTGTTGACTAAAGTTAAGAGCTTTTGCCTCTATGAGTAAATCATGTTTATTTAAACCATAATCAAGCAATGATTTTTCACACACGAAAATGTTTTCAACATCATAAATTTCGAGTGTTTTAATATTTTTAAAAAGGTCTTTTAAGCCAATATTGTTTGGTTGCTGATGCTTTTTTAAAGCTAAAACGGCGGGGCCGCTAAACAACCAACTTACATTTTGGTCAACAGCAGCAAAAATCAATGTCATATCTAGTGCATCACGAATATTTAAATCGTCAAATGGGCTGCACTGACTCATTACTAATACGTTTATCATTTAAATTGCACCCATTTATCTGCGTCGCTTGCAAGCATTGCAAATTCAGCTAACCCTGCGACTTTAAATACACCTGTGTTTTTAATATCTAACCCGCGCTTTTGCGCGGCGGTAACACACAGCATTAAATTTAGTTTTTGATCAGCGAGTTGCTGCCAAAGTGCTGAAATTTGAAGTTCGTCTGAGGATAAATCAAAGTGGGTAGATGCATGATAAATACCTTGCTGGTATAAAAAAATAGCATCAATGGTGTGCCCTTGGGCTAAACATGCATTCGCAAATTTAACTATGCGTTGCGTGGTATCGTGATCGGATGGTGGTGTATGTAATGAAAGAACAAAGCGTGCCAAAACAATTCCAATAAAAAAGCCCCAATAAAGGGGCTATTTTAACAGAACTATTTAATTAGTCATCACTTGCGCCAAGTAGAGCAAGCAAAGAAGTAAATAAGTTATATACGCTTAGGTATAAAGACACTGTTGCGCGAATGTAGTTAGTTTCACCACCGTTTATGATTCGGCTTGTATCAAATAAAATCAAACCAGACATAATCAGTACAACTGCTGCATTAAGCACCATAAACATCAATGAACTGCCAATAAAAATATTAACGATGCTTGCTACAATCACAACGATTAAGCCAACAGTTAAAAAGCCACCCATGAATGAGAAGTCTTTTTTAGTATTTAGTGCATAAGCAGATAAACCAAAAAAGATAAGCGCTGTAGAACCTAAGGCTTGCATAATAAGCATTGGGCCATTAGGTAATGCAGCATAATGGTTAAGCAATGGACCTAAGCCTGCCCCCATTAAACCTGTGAAAGCAAACACCCAAAATACACCAGATGCTGTATCTGCTTTTTTATTTACAACAAATAATAAACCGAACGAAACGAGTGTAAACACAATTCCCATAAAGTAAGGTAATTGTAGTGCCATTGAAATACCGGCTGTAACTGCACTAAATGCAAGTGTCATAGCTAGTAAAAAGTAGGTGTTTTTAAGTACCTTGTTTGTTTCAATGGTAGACATTACCGGTTTCGCGGTATTGTACGATTGATTAAACGCCATTGTAGAGCTCCTTTAAATGAAACGTGTGTGTTTCGATAATTTAACTAAAATTAGATTACCAACTCTTATATGTTTGGGCAAACCTTTGTAGATCAATAGAGTTAAATATTTAAATAAAAGTATATTGACGGCTAAATTAAAAACATTTTGTTTTAACTTTAAACAAATTAATTGTTTTTTAGGCACTTAAACAATTAATTTAAAAAAAAGCTTCACAAAAGGGATGGGTTTCCCTATTATGCAGGCCGTGCGGAGAGATGGCAGAGTGGTCGAATGCACCGGTCTTGAAAACCGGCATGGGTTTATAGCCCATCTAGGGTTCAAATCCCTATCTCTCCACCACTTATTTAATAAGTGTGTGGTAATTAAAATATCATTCATTTAAATAGTTATTAGTACACTCTTACTTTTAACTTAGCAGTATCGGAGAGATGGCAGAGTGGTCGAATGCACCGGTCTTGAAAACCGGCATGGGTTTATAGCCCATCTAGGGTTCAAATCCCTATCTCTCCACCACATAACAGAATAGCCCGCTAATTTAGCGGGCTTTTTTGTGTTTGGAACAAAATCAGTACACTTATACCAATCCGCAATAATACTTAATCATTTTGCGGGGCTAAACGTGTCGCTCCCTGCGTTAAAAAATTCTCATTTTGAACAACTAAATAGCGAATTTATTGGCTAGCTGTAAACACGTTTATCCGCCCTCTAAATAGATCACTTAATTAAGCGAATTGGTATTACATCTCTTATCTCTTATCTCTTATTAGTAAAACCTTAAAAGCAGATAGAATTGCTCACAAATCATCTTCTGATGTTAAAAAACGTTGATGTTCTCTTCCTATTTTTGTTTTTAATAAAACGACCATCACAAAAAACTTTAAATGAGTTGGAATGCACATATTAATGTGTGTTATTTTTAAATATTGGTGGATTAAAGGTATGCAAAATAGGATGTTGTGGCTCAAAGATGATCTAGATTCGAGAAAGTTAGTTGTATATCGTGCCGTCATGTTTTCGTTTATAACGCTTTTTGTACTTTTTGTATTTCAACCTTTTGGCACTTCAAGCGATACCGAGTCTTACAAGTTTCTGCGACTTTTTGGCTATGGGTTAGTAACCTTTTGTGCTTTGCTATTGTCAGGTTTCATAGAAATAGTGTTACTTAAGTTTAAGCTAAGTAAATTAAACCGTTTAATTATTATTCCTATCACATATATTTTAATTACTGCGATATTCAATCATGGGTATTTTGTGGTTGCTGTACTTGGATCTTGGCATTGGCAGAATCAATTACTTTTTGTAGGGTATATTTTTTGTATTGGTGTATTTCCTCTTATTTTTTTACTTGTGGTAAATAGGCATGTAATAGATTTAACTAAGCCAAGTACAGTTAGCGTTGCTCAAGAGCAGTTGAGAGAAGTTGAGTTAAAGACAATTACTCTCAAAGGCGATAACAAAAACGACGAAATTAATACGGCTCCTCACCATATTTTATTTATTAAATCTTCAGACAACTATTGTGAAATAACAATACAAGAAGGAGCTTCAACTTCACGTAAACTATTACGTGTATCTCTTAGCGGTTTATTAAAGCAGCTTCCAGAAAAAACAATTATATTACGATGCCACCGTTCTTATGCGGTCAACCTGCAAAACATTCAACACTACAGTGGTAATGCTGGAGGGTTGCAATTATCGCTACATACAATTGATATTAAAATTCCTGTGTCTCGTTCTTATGTAAAAGTAATAAAAGATGCTTTGTCATTAATCCCAAAAACATGTTAATCCCCCCCTAAAACATGGGCTTTATACCTCGTCTTGTAATTGAGACCTAATAGGTCGCTTTGTATTTTTACTATTGCCAAGATTAAGTTGAAATTTACAACTTAACGAGAAAAGTAGATATGAAATACGCTATCAAGGCATTTGTAATAATTTCTATATTTGTATTTTGCCACTATGTAATGAGGCAGTTTTGGGGAGAAGGTTGGTCTAGCTGGTTGTCTGAACTTGATAATCTAACTGGCATTTTATTTACCCCCGCTAAATATACTTTTTTATATGGACCGTTAGTTATTGCGGCTATTATTTTGTTTAAACAAAGTGAGCCTTTTGAAACTATAGGGCTCAATTCCTCTGGTTTTATTAACTATGCACTTGCAGCAATTATTTGTTGTACTCCTATGGCAATAGGTTATGGATTTTTGAGTGATGAACTTAACCTATCAATACCAGCAATAATAACTGGCTCAGTTTATGCGGGGTTTTTTGAAGAGCTAATTTTTAGGGCTGCATTGTTTGGTGTTTTATTTAAATATTGTAGATGGGGCTTTGTGCCTGCGGCATTAATTAGTTCAGTAATATTTGGTCTGGGCCATATTTATCAAGGCAATGATGCGATTTCTGCATTGATGGCGGTTGCAATCACTACTGTAGCAGGTACATGGTTTGCGTGGCTATATTGTGAATGTGGTTATCGTATTTGGTTTCCTATGTGGATGCATATTTTTATGAATGCAGCTTACGGAATATTTGGTATGTCGGGTGGCGCAGTAGGTGATCTACAAGGTAACTTATTTAAAGCAACAGCCATTGTGTTAAGTATTGTGTATGTTGAGATGCTAATTCGACGAGGAAAGCAGCGCGAAGTTACATTATCAAAATTATTTCAATGCACTAAAAATGGCCTTTACACGCAACAAGCTAACTTAAACTGAGTGGGAAACGACCATGCTAGAATTATTTATTGTAATAATTATATTTAGCTCACCCTTTTTGATTCTTACTATTACTAAACGTTATTTCACCTATAAAACTACAATAATGGCAGCGCACGCAAAATTTAAAGGACTAAATAATAATAACAAGATAACAAAATTAGAGGAACAAACAGCGATGTTGAGCAAAAGGGTGGCAGTGCTTGAGGAAATAGTAACATCTAGCCATTTTGAGTTATCAAATAAAATAGCTAAGTTATAAGCATTTTGATAAGTGTGACCCAAACTTATGAGCCTATTAATAAAGTAATAGGCTCAAACTGCAATAAGGTTTATTTTTAATCATAAATTACGACCATAGTCTCTGTTTCTAACCTTTAGATCTTGGTGCATGCTTTATACATAGAATTTAGATTTGTGTATTAAGGATTTTAAATGAAACATCAGCTAGCAAAAAGCGTAGGGCTTTCGTTATTATCGCCTGTTATTGTAGGCAGTTTACTTGGTGTTTATTACTCACTTACGCTTGAAGGCGAGTTTGTATCAATATTTCTTACCTTATTAATGACTGCTATATCAAATGCACACATAGTAGGCTTAACAATGGCTGCTTTTGTTGTGCCTGGGTATTTACTCATGTTTAAGTATTCTAAAGTTAATTATTCAGGGGTATTAACTCTTGGACTACTAGGCGGAGCGATATTTAGTTACTTATTAAGTGCCACAACAGGGGAGATATTTTTGATCAATAGTGTAATGTCAGCGTTCGCTGCTGGGCTGTTTTTGTTTGGTCTTCGTAAAACGGCAAAAAAATAATCGCAGCATTATTAACCAAGCGCACTGATAAACGGTGTGATTTCCTTTTTTTTACCTCCAAAAGGTTCCAATTTTTCACGACAAAGAGTACCTTTAGCTACTGTATGTTTAATAAGAAGTAGTTTGGTATGCAAAAGCACGATTTTTACCAGTCATTAGTTAAGCAAACTGAATCGCTGATAGCTGGTGAATCCAATGTAATTGCCAATATGGCAAACATAAGCGCGCTGTTATTTACCTCTTTAGAGGATGTAAATTGGGCGGGCTTTTACTTTATGGATTCTCCTACTGAATTAGTACTTGGTCCGTTTCAAGGTAACCCTGCATGCATTCGTATTCCAGTAGGAAAAGGTGTATGCGGAACTGCTGCGGCAACCGTAGAAACACAATTAATTGAAGATGTTCACGCTTTTGACGGCCACATAGCCTGTGATGCAGCGTCTAATTCTGAAGTAGTTGTACCTATCATGAAACATGGTAAAGTATTTGCTGTACTAGACATTGATAGTCCGAGTATTGGTCGATTTGATGCTGACGATAAAGCCGGTCTAGAAGCATTAGTAAAATGCTTAGAGGCGAGCTTGTAATGAAAGATTTGCTAAATGTTCAAGACTACCTATTTGCTGTACAAGATGTCGGCGATTGGGAAGGCGAAGAAGAACATGTAGCGGAAACGCTCAATGATTTGATTCATATTGCATGGGATCGTCTTCCAGATGATTCAGAATGTGAATTTATTGATGAAACAATAAATGGTATTTGGGAACACCTTCGAGGTGATATGGCTGTTATAGAAGCCGATTTCGAAGAGTTGGTCGACTGGGTAACACACTACGTCGATTCGTCCCTTGATGAAAAGATGTGAAAAATAGGTTCTAAAATGGAAACCACAAACAAGCTAAAAGATATTAATGAAGTGTTGGAATTTTTATATCAAGAATTCCCACAATGTTTTAAACAAAAAGATGGCATCAAGCCGCTTAAAGTAGGTATTTTTAAAGATATTGCTGAGCGTATTGAAGGGTCTGAAAAAGTAAGTAAGACTCAAGTTCGTCAAGCGCTTAGAAAATACACGTCTAACTGGCGTTATTTAGAAGCTGTGACCAAGTCAGAGTTTCGTATTGATCTTGATGGTAATCAAGGTGAAAAAGTTGAGCAAGAGCATATCGACCATGCACAAAAAGCATTGGAAGAAAGCCGCGCTAAAATGGCTAAACGCAAAAAACAACAGCGTCCTCGCCAAGATTCTGATTCTAAATCTTTCAAGAAAAAACCAGCTCATGCTAGCAAACCAGGCGATAAAAACGCTCCTGCAGCTAACAAACCTGCTAAAGCAGCGCCGGCTAAGCGTTCAGGAAAAATTGAACCTTTGCCAGCAACTGAGGTCAAGGTTAATAATAAGGTTAAGGTTAAACTTGGCCAAGCACTTGTAAATGCAGTAATAACTGAAGTGAACAAAGATGATGTTCATGTTGAGTTAGTAACAGGTATGCAAGTTAAAACCAAAGCTGACAGCTTATACATTGTTTAAGTTGTAAATAAATTAAGGAGTTGTGTATGAGTAAAAAGTTTACGCTCATTCCGTTAGTTGCTGCCCTGTTTTCAGGTTCATTATTTGCTGCTGTAGAAGCCGTCACTATTGACGATTTACCCCAGCTCAAGCAAGAGAGTCAACATGGTACTGCTAGCAAACGAGTGGCTAGCTTATTTGCTCGTTCACACTATACACCGGTTCAATTTAACGATGAGCTTTCTAGTAAAGTGTACGATCGTTATATCGAATCCCTTGATTTTAATAAAAGCGTTTTCTTAGCCAGCGATATAGCCTCATTTGAGCAATATCGTGATGACTTTGATAACGCTATTACTACCGGTAAATTAGACTTTACGTTTGATATTTTTAACTTAAGTCTTAAACGCCGTTTTGAACGTTACGAGTATTCACTTACTCTGCTTGAAAAAGAGATGACGTTTGATAAAGAAGATGAATACTTTTTTGACCGTGAAGATTCAGCATGGCCTGCGTCACAAGCTGAGCTTGATGAAATTTGGCGTGAGCGTGTAAAGTACGACGCACTGCGTTTAAAAATGACGGGTAAAGATTGGGAAGGCATTAAAGAGGTGCTGACCAAACGCTACAAAAATGCAGAAAAACGTTTAGTACAATCAAATTCAGAAGATGCTTTTCAAATTGTTATGAATTCGCTAGCACGCAGTATTGAGGCGCATACGTCTTATTTATCGCCACGTCGTGCAGAGCAATTCAAAATGGATATGGACTTAGAGCTTGAGGGCATTGGTGCCGTATTAAGCCCTGATGAAGATTACACCGTTATTCGCAGCTTAGTGCCGGGAGGCCCTGCAGATAAAACAGATCAAATTAAAGCTGATGATCGCATTATTGGTGTTGCTCAAGATGGCGAAGAGTTTGTAGATGTAATTGGCTGGCGTTTAGATGATGTAGTTGATTTAATTAAAGGTCCTAAAGGGACTAAAGTACGTCTACAGTATTTAAAAGGTGTTGATGCTCACGGCGCTCCGAAAGTTGTAGAAATCACTCGCGATAAAATCAGACTTGAAGATAGAGCGGCTAAATCAGAAGTATTTGAAGCAAAATATTCTGATTTAACAAGTAAAATTGGGGTGATTGAAATTCCTGGCTTTTACAATAATCTTTCGAAAGATGTAAAAGTAGAACTTGCTAAGCTTAAAGAAGAAAAGGTTGATGGTATTATTATCGACTTGCGCCAAAATGGTGGTGGTTCATTATATGAAGCAACACAATTGTCAGGTTTGTTTTTTGACCAGGGCCCAGTTGTTCAAATTCATACCTTAAATAACCGTATAGAAGAGCAAAAAGATCGTGATGGTATAACTTACTATGACGGCCCTTTAACTGTGTTAGTTGATCGTTACAGTGCATCTGCTTCTGAAATATTCGCAGCAGCAATGCAAGATTACGGTCGCGCTGTAATTATTGGTGAGCAAACATTTGGTAAGGGTACTGTACAGCAGCACAAAGGCTTAGGCCGTGCTTATGACCTATACGATAATGCGTTAGGTAGTGTACAGTATACTATTGCTAAGTTTTATCGTATTAACGGTGGTAGCACGCAACATAAAGGTGTTATCCCTGATATTTCGTTTCCATCAGCAATTGATCCTGCACAGTGGGGCGAAAGTAAGCAAGATAATGCACTTCCTTGGGACAGCATTGTTAAAGCGAAATATAAAAAACTAGGTAATTTAACCCCTATTATTACGTACCTTGAAAAACAACACGAAGTACGAATTAAATCAGAGCCAGAATTTGGTTATGTATTTAATGACATTACCTTATACAACGAAGAGAAAGACCGTAAAACTATCTCTTTAGTTGAAGCAGACCGTATTAAAGAAAAAGACGAAGGTGAAGCACGTGCACTTGTACGTACTAACGAACGTCTTAAGCGTTTAGGTAAAGATCCGGTAGAAAACTTAGACGATATACCAGAAGTAATTGAAGAGCTTGACCCATTTTTGGAAGAGGCTGCATTAATTACTCAAGATTATATAAATTATGGTCGTATAGCTAAGAAGTAATAACTGGTTTTACCTCTGTAAAAAAGGCGCATTGGCGCCTTTTTTACTACCTAAAATTTACTAAATTGTTATAATCTTCGATTACATAAAGTTGAGCTGAATTAATGACGCTCAATTAATGCGCTTTACGTGCTAAAAATAATAATTAAACACACAGCAAGTGTGTGTAGGAGTCTCTATTTTGAAGCCATTGGAAGATAAACCAATCAAACCCGCCTCGTTTTTTGATGCATTAATTCCTATCTCTGTATTAATCTGTTTACTTGGCGCGGCTGTATACTTATTCGGTGACAACTCTTCATCCGGTCCTAACCAAATAGCACTTTTATTTGCCACTTTTGCAGCGGCTTTAATTGGTCTTAAAAACGGTTACACATGGAAAAAATTAGAACAAGCTATGATCGAAGGCATAACGCTTTCACTTGGTGCTATTTTAATTTTACTTATGGTAGGTGCATTAATTGGTACTTGGCTACTTTCTGGGACTGTACCAACTCTAATTTATTATGGCTTACAAGTTATCAATCCAAGTTGGTTTTATGCAGCGAGTTGTTTAATTTGTGGCATTGTAGCAATGAGTATTGGTAGTTCTTGGACCACGGCTGCTACGATAGGTGTTGCTTTATTAGGTGTTGCTACGGGTCTTGGACTTGAGCAAACAGTAACCGCAGGTGCAGTTATATCTGGTGCATACTTTGGTGATAAGCTAAGCCCGCTGTCAGAAACAACCAATCTGGCACCAGCAGTTGTTGGCGCTGATTTGTTTGAGCATATTCAACATATGCTGTGGACGACAGTACCAAGTTTTGTAATTGCACTGATTATATTTATATTCATGGGGTTTAATGCAACAGCTTCAAGCGAAGCAGGGCGCATTGATGAAATAACGGCTATTTTACAGCAAAACTTTAATATTGGTTTTGAAATGCTGATCCCGTTAATCGTACTTTTAGTTTTAGCTATTAAAAAAATGCCAGCATTTCCTGCTATCTCAATTGGTGCTGTTGTGGGCGCTGTTTGGGCTATGTTGTTTCAGTCTGATCTAATTGCTAGCCAAATTGATGTTTCTCAAGGACAGCTAGTTGGCTACTTTAAACTTGTTTGGACTACTTTCTTTGATGGTTTTAGCATAAGTACCGGCGATGATAAGATGGATTCGTTACTCAGCGGTGGCGGTATGGCCGGTATGCTTACAACTACATGGCTGATTATGACTGCACTGATGTTTGGTGCCATTATGGAAAAAACAGGTCTTTTGGATATTTTCGTAAAAAGCATACTTAAAATAGCTAAAAGCACAGGTTCGTTAATTGCGGCGACAATAGCTACGTGTATAGGAACTAACGTAATAGCGGCCGACCAATATATAGCGATTGTTGTACCGGGACGTATGTTTAAAGATGAATACGAAAAACGTGGTTTGAAGCCTGTTAACTTATCTCGTACATTGGAAGATGGCGGTACAATTACTAGCCCACTAATTCCATGGAATACGTGTGGCGCATACATGCAAAGCGTTTTACTTATAAACCCTTTTGATTATGCACTCTACGCTTTCTTTAACTTAATTAACCCTGTTTTAGCGGTTGTTTATGCCTACTTAGGCATTAAAATTTTACGTATTAAGCCAAAACAATCTGCCTAATTTTAAGCAGCTCCTTTTAACTTAAAAGGAGCTGCTTTGGAGTATCTATGACTGAATCAAGTAAACCTCAAGCACAATATCTTAAAGACTATAAAGCTCCTGACTTTCTAATTGACCACACAGAGCTAACATTTGACCTACAACCTTTATCAACCAAAGTAAGCTCTTTATTAACACTTATCCGAGTTGGTGATAAAAAAGCACCTTTAGTGCTTGATGGTGTTGATTTGCGTTTACTGTCTTTATCTGTTGATACAGTTGATATAACGGATTATGAAATTGTTGGTGAGCAGCTAATAATCAATAACCTACCGGATAGTTGCCAATTAAGTATTGTGACCGAGATATCACCTGAGACGAATACTTCTTTAGAAGGTTTATATTTATCGGGCGGTGCGTATTGCACACAGTGCGAAGCGCAGGGGTTTAGAAAAATCACCTATTACATGGATCGCCCTGACGTACTTGCCACGTTTGATGTAACTATTATTGCCGATAAAAAGTATCTACAACTTCTTTCTAATGGTAATCAAGTAGATAGCGGTGAAACATCAGATGGTCGTCATTTTGTGAAATGGCAAGACCCATTTAAAAAGCCGAGCTATTTATTTGCACTTGTAGCGGGCGATTTTGATGTTTTGAAAGATACGTACACGACTAAAAGCGGCAAAGACGTAGAGTTAGCATTATTTGTTGATAAGGGTAATTTATCTAAAACACCTCATGCTATTGCTTCACTTAAAAAAGCAATGCAATGGGATGAAGAACGCTTTAATTTAGAGTATGACCTTGATATTTATATGGTTGTAGCCGTCGATTTTTTCAACATGGGCGCGATGGAAAATAAAGGGCTAAACGTTTTTAATAGTAAATGTGTATTAGCCAATCAAGAAACAGCGACAGACAAAGACTACCATACGATTGAATCCATTGTAGGGCACGAATATTTTCATAACTGGACAGGTAACCGAGTTACTTGTAGAGATTGGTTTCAATTATCGCTAAAAGAAGGATTAACTGTATTTAGAGACCAAGAGTTTAGTAGTGATTTAGGTTCTCGTGCACTTAACCGAATTGATGCAGTTAAAGTAATGCGTACGCATCAGTTTAGCGAAGATGCAGGCCCTATGGCGCATCCAATTCGTCCTGAAAAAGTTATTGAAATGAATAACTTTTATACTGTAACAGTATACGATAAAGGTGCTGAAGTTATCCGTATGATGCACACGTTACTGGGTGAAACTAATTTTCAAAAAGGGATGACACTTTACTTTGAGCGCCACGATGGGCAAGCAGTAACATGTGATGACTTTGTCAGTGCAATGAGCGATGCATCAGGTGTTAATTTAGAGCAGTTTAAGCTGTGGTATAGCCAATCGGGTACCCCGCGCTTAAATGCAATACAACATTTTGATAGCAGTTCAAATACGTATACATTAACAATAGAACAAGCAGCACCGGACAATCAGCCAGACAATAAACCACTTCATATACCTTTTGCTATTGAACTACTTGATGCGAATGGGGAAAGTATTGCTCTGCAATACAAAGGTAAAAAACTAGATCATGTGCTTGATGTAACAAGTACGACTCAAACATTTAGCTTTGATAATATCTTAGAAAAGCCCGTTGCGGTTTTACTCGAAGATTTTTCTGCACCTTGTATTTTAAATCAGCAAACAACAGAGCCCGAACTATTACATATTATGCGTTTTGCACGCAGTGATTTTTCACGTTGGGATGCACAACAGCAGCTATTTATTAAAGCTATTAAATCTCAGATTACCGACACAACTAATAGCGTGTTAAGCAGTGAAACTATAAATGCGCTACGTGTACTTATAAACACCAAAGAGGGCGATTTAGCCTTAATTGCAGAGCTGTTTAAACTGCCAAGTTTTGATACATTAGCCGCTGAATTTGAAGTAATACCTGTAGATGAGATTATTGAAATAACAGAAAAGTTTGAGCAACAAATTGCTGACGAACTTGCTGATGAACTGCTTGCTTGTTACGAATCTCTTGAAGATGATGGCAGTATAAGTGCAAGCTCCGTTGCTAAGCGCGCTTTAAAACAAACATGCTTGCATTATTTGGCTAAAACTCAAAAGCCAGAGGCTGTAGGCTTTATTAAAGAAGCCGCAAGTTCGACTAATATGACCAATGTACTTGGTGCACTAAGCGCAGTGGTAAAAGCATCCCACCCTATACAAGATGAGCTTTTGAGTCATTTTGATAGTCAATGGCGCCATGATGTTTTAGTGATGGATAAGTGGTTTGCACTGCAAGCTATGCAGTCAGGCAATAAAGCTATAGATAATATTAAGGCACTTTACGAACATCCGTGTTTTGATTTTTCAAACCCGAACCGTGTCCGTGCACTTGTAGGAAGCTTTAGTCACTTTAATACAGCACAATTTCATCGCTCAGATGCCCAAGGCTATACGTTATTAGGTGACTTGTTAATAAAACTTAATGCAATTAATCCACAAAATGCGTCTCGTATGCTAACACCGTTCATGTCATGGAAGCGTTACGATGATGTTCGCTCTCAAGCAATGAAACTGCAATTACAACGCTTAGCTAATCTAGATGGACTAAGTGCTGATTTGTATGAAAAGGTTGAAAAAGCGCTCGCATAAATGATTGAGTATTATTTTACCTTAAGATTGAGCTATAACGAGTGCATGGATTACTACCATGGCCGTTTTAGCTCTTTACAAGTTGTAGAAGATGGCGGTAAAACGATTCGTTTTGCTGCTACACATTTGAGGCCCTTCATTTCAAGTTTAGGTGTACGTGGCCGTTTTAGACTCTTATTAACCCCCGAAAACAAGTTTATCCGCCTAGAGCGAGTGGCCTGACACTCGGTTTTTATGTTATATATACATAAAAATATTGTATTTTTGTTAATTTCAATTTGTCCTATTGTTAAATTACGTGTATAAATTATCTGGTACGACGTCTTACCAATACGTAAGCGTCAACCAAAATATAAAGTATACGGAAGATTAGAGCGAGTATTTGTAATTTCACTGATTCGCTTCTATCGTTATGATTACACTAAAAACAATAACTTGATCACACAAAATGACCCGCGACAGGGGGGAACCAAAATGATAAGAAGATCGCTTTTTGTTAAAAATAGAATCGCTATAGGTATAGCAGCCGCTAGCTTAGGTTTATCTGCAGCAAGTACACAAGCTGTAACATTTGAAGCTGGAGGTTTTGACATTACCTTCGATTCAACCTTTTCATATGGGCAAAGTGTTCGCGTAGAAGACAGAGACTTTAGCCTAATTGGTAAAAGTAACAATCCGGCATTTGATTGGACAGGTTACAACCCTGCGCTAAACAACACTATTTACTCATCTCAAGATGTATGGGCTCAACCTGGCTCTTATTCAAATAATGGTGATGCTGGTAATTTAAATTTTGACAGTGGTGACTCATTTTCAAAACTTTTGAAGGGAACACACGACCTTTCAATAAATAAAGATAACTACGGTTTGTTCACTCGCTTCATGTATTTTTATGACTTTGCGTTGATGGATGGCTATCATGCATATTCAAATCCTACATCAGGGCAGGGGGTTGATCCGTGTGATGATAAAGACACTAAAGCGCAAAGCTGTGCAGATATTCGTTTATTAGATGCGTTTGTGTGGGCTGATTTTGATTTAAATGATGGTAATAACCCTTTATCTGTCCGTTTAGGTCAACAAGTAGTTAACTGGGGTGAGAGTACACTTATATCTCATGGTATTAACGTAAACCCAGTTGATATTGACCGATTGAAAGCGCCAGGTGCTGAGCTTAAAGAAGCATTCATACCTGTAGGCATGCTTTGGGCATCGCTTGGCATTACTGACAACATTACCCTTGAAGGTTTCTACCAATACCAATGGCAAGAAACGCGTTTACCCGCAGCTGGTACGTATTTTTCGACTAATGACTTTGCAGCAGAAAATGGTTATCAGCAGAATGTTCAATTAGGTTTTACGTCTAATCCTGATATTGATGTTGCTTTTTTAACAGATAGCTTGAATAACTTAACATCTGATTTTGCATTAGCCGCAGCAGCACAAGGTATTGATCCTTCAAGTGCAGAAGGAAGTGCTTTATTAGCTCAAATGTATCTTGCATACCCAACTAAAGTTGCTTTAAAAGGTAAAGGGGATAATGGTAAAACAGAGCCTGAAGATGGCGGTCAGTATGGTTTACGTTTAGGTGTATTTTTACCTGAATTTAATGATACTGAAATTGCACTCTATCACGTGAATTATCATAGCCGTCGTCCGCTTATATCTGGTCGCGTATCAAACTTTTCACAAGCTGCAATTGCCCAAGATTTAGCGATGATCATGACAACAGAAATCACGTCAGATAATGTTGCTGATTTAACTGCTTTTTCTAAAGCTGAAAACGAGTACCCTGAAGATATTAAGTTATATGGTTTAAGTTTTAATACGACTATTGGCGAAACAGCCTTCGCGGGTGAATTTGCTTTTCGCCAAGATGAACCGCTACAAATTGATGACGTAGAGTTACTTTACACAGCTATGCCTGAGCAATTGGCGGTTGCTGGTATTCGTCCTGATTTTGCGGGTATTTCGCAAATGAGTATAGGCGATGCGGTAAGCTCAGTTGGTGCAGGTGAAGTTGCCAAAGGCTACATTGAACGTGATACATCACAAATTCAATTTACAGCAACACATTTATTTGGTCCTTCATTAGGTGCTGATAGCTGGGCTGTAGTTGGTGAAGTGGGTGTAGTTAAAATTCACGATATGCCTGGCTATGACGAAATGCGTTTAAATGTATCAGGCACTGGCCGTAGTGGCACAATAACAGGCCCAGGTACTACTGATTATTCAACATTGCAACTTGGTCTATCAAATGGCGCTGAAGAGAAATCATTCGCTACAGCATCGTCTTGGGGTTACCGCCTAATTGCGAAAGGCGACTACTTCAACTTTTACAAAGGTATTAACTTTTCACCACGTTTTGTATTTTCTCATGACGTAAACGGTAATACACCAGATCCTATGTTCTTATTTATCGAAGATCGTAAATCTTTAGGTGCTACGATGAACTTTAACTACCAAAATGCGTGGTCACTTGATGTGAGCTATAACTCGTTTTGGGGCGGTGGCGGTGTTAATACATTCTCAGACCGCGATTACGTTTCTTTTAACTTAAAATATTCTATTTAGGGGTAACATTACTATGATTAAAAAACCTACCCTCATCGCTACAGCATTTTGTAGTTTGTTTGCAAGCAGCGCAGCCTTGGCTAAATTAAACGCTGATGAAGTTGCTCAATTAGGTCAAAACTTAACGCCAATGGGTGCAGAAAAAGCTGCGAATGCTGATGGTTCTATTCCAGCGTGGAATAATGGAATTACAACAGCGCCTGCAGGTTATGAAGCTGGTATGCATCATCTTGACCCATTTACAGCTGATAAAGTGCTTTTCACTATCGATAAAAGTAATATTGAAAAGTACAAAGCCAATTTAAGTCCGGGTCAAATTGCTTTATTTGAAGCATACCCAGACACATTTAAAATGCCAGTGTATGAAACACGCCGCTCAGCTTCGTACCCTCAGTTTGTTTATGACGCGACTAAAAAGTTTGCACCGACTGCTGAATTAATCGAAGGCGGTAACGGTATTAAAAATACCGCGATAGGTATTCCTTTCCCTATTCCTAAAACAGGTTTAGAGGCAATTTGGAATCACTTATTACGTTACCGTGGCCAGTCTATTGAGCGCTTTGGTGGTCAAGCTGCACCGACTGCATCTGGCTCTTACAACTATGTTGGTTTTGATGAGCAGCTATTAGTTAAATACTCAGACCCAAGCGCAACACCTGCAGAGCTACAAGACTCAAACATTTTGTTTAAGTTTAAACAAAGCGTTACAGAGCCTGCACGTTTAGCGGGTACTGCATTATTAGTTCATGAAACAATGGACCAAATATTAACGCCGCGCCAAGCATGGACTTATAACTCGGGGCAACGTCGTGTTCGTCGTGCACCTAATGTTGCATATGATGCACCAGGCACAGCTGCAGATAGCCTGCGCACTACCGATGATTTTGATATGTTTAATGGCTCACCAAATCGTTACAACTGGACGCTAAAAGGTAAGCAAGAGTTATACATACCTTACAACAGCTATAAACTTCATAGCGACAAGCTAGAGTACGATGATATTTTAATGCCTGGCCATATTAACCCAGAACATACACGTTACGAAAAACATCGTGTTTGGGTTGTTGAAGCTAACTTAAAAGATGATACACGCCATATCTATAAAAAGCGTGTGTTTTACATTGATGAAGATAGCTGGCAAGTACAGGTAACTGATATTTATGATAACCGCGACCAACTTTACCGTGTAGCCATGGCTTATGGCCTTAACTATTACGAAGTTCCTACACAGTGGAGTACCCTTGAGGTTTATCATGATTTGAATTCTCGTCGTTATTTAGCAATTGGTTTAGATAACCAAGAAAAAATGTACGATTTTTCACAGTCGTTTAACGATAACGAATTTACTTCAAGCGCTTTACGTCGCGCAGGTAGATAGTATTAAACTAGGCACTTAACAATATGTTAAGTGCCTTTTCCTTTCTCATCGCGTTTGTCTTACAGCGCGCAACGCACTCCCTAGTAAAAAGACAAACAACTCTCTCGTACAAGGCGATTAAAATTTATGAAGTATTTGGTATATGCCAGCCTGATAATAAGCGGTGCGAGTGTTGCACAAGAAGCCCCTAACTATGCAATCAGTGCAACAAATGCAGCTAAAACCTTACTCACTGATATAACTAACACGGGTAATGGCTTAATTGCTGTTGGTAAACACGGTACTGTTATTAAAAGTACATCGGGTGATTCATGGCAACAAGCTGAGCTAGTTCCAACTCAAGTGCTCTTAACTGCCGTTGATTTTAGTAACGAAAATAATGGATGGGCGTGTGGCCACGATGCAACAATCATAAATACTACTGACGGTGGCGTTAATTGGCAGCTACAACAAGCATTACCTGAATTAGACAAACCATGTTTAGATATTTTATTTGAAGATGACTTAAAAGGTTTTGCAGTGGGCGCATATGGCATGTTTTATCAAACTACAGACGGTGGTCAACATTGGCAAAAGCGCTTTTTAGATTCGCTACTTTTTAGTGATGATCGTGATTACTTAAACGATTTAAAAGAAAATGACCCACAAGGATACGAAGCGGAAACTGCTTCTATCTTACCGCACTTTAATCGTATAGAAAAAACAGACAATGGATTAATGCTCGTTGGTGAAATGGGTTTAATGGCCAGAAGCGTTGACGATGGTCAAACTTGGCAAAGAATAGAAGAAGTTTATCCCGGTTCATTCTTTGCAGTTGCCTCTGATAGCACTCAAGAAATTGTGGCGGGGCTACGAGGTAATGTTTTTGCAAAGCAAAGTGGCGAAAAGCAGTGGCAGCATTTTGAAAATGTTAAAACAGCGACGATTAACAACATCATTAATTATAATAACAAACAATGGCTCATGCTCGCTAATAGTGGCGTTATTTTTCATCTTCAAGATGGGTTACTCACCCATGAGCAGCTTGCTGACGGTAAAGCGATTCTTGATGGTGTAATTTTAGATAACAGATTGATCATGGCTACAGAAGATGGCATTAAAGTGAAGGAGTTAACCCCTTAATGCATAAGTTACTCGATTTTATTGAAAAGGCGATTTTTAGACATCGCTTAATTATGCTTATAAGTTTTGCACTTATAACCTGTTTACTTGTATTTAAAGCGACTCAAATTCAACTTGATGCATCGTTTAATAAAAATATCCCGTTAAATCACGATTACATGAAGGTATACACTAAACATGAAAAACAGTTTGGTGGTGCAAACAGTATTTTAATTTCAGTATGTGACGACAGCGGAGATATATTTAATCCAGAATTTTTTACTCAATTAAAAGCGGTTCACGATCAGCTTTATTTTATTCCTGGTGTAAATCGTCCTTTAGTGAATTCTATATTTTCACCTAGTGCTCGCTTTGTAGAAGTAGTAGAGGATGGCTTTGCCGGTGGTCCAATTATTCCTGCAAACTTTAAAGCAGATACGCGTGGATTAGGTGTAGTAAAGGAAAACATTGAAAAAGCAAAAGTTGTAGGGCGTATGATTGCCAGCGATTACTCTTGTGCAATGGTAACGGCTCAACTTTTAGAAACAGATCCTCAAACACAACAAAAATTAGACACATTAGCTTTTGCACAAAAGCTAGAAAGTGATTTAAGAGAGCCTTTAAGTACAGACAAAGTAAGTATTCATATTATTGGCTTTGCAAAAATGGCTGGTGATATAGCTGAAGGCGCAAAAGGGGTAGTCGTATTTTTTGCCATTGCTATCGCCTTTACCTTTATTATGGTTTGGCTATTTTGTGGCAGTTTAAAGCTAACTATTTTGCCAATCGCGTGTTCTATTATTGCTGTTATTTGGCAATTAGGCCTGCTTTCAAGTTTAGGGTTTGGACTAGACCCTATGTCTATTTTGGTGCCGTTTTTAGTGTTTGCTATTGGTGTAAGCCATGGTGTGCAGATGATCAATGCGATTGGCAAAAAAGTAGGTGAAGGAAAAAGTACGCGAACTTGTTGTCAGTCAAGTTTCAGGGCTTTATTAATACCTGGTGGTATTGCACTGCTTTCAGATACCGTAGGCTTTTTAACATTACTTACTATTGATATTGGTATTATCCGCGAACTTGCTATTACAGCGAGTTTAGGTGTGGCAGTAATTATATTTACAAATTTAATTTTGCTGCCAGTTTGGGCGTCGTACATGAACTTTGAAAACAGTGTACATATTCAATCTGGTGATGCTGAGAAGCCTAATATACTTGATATGATCAGAGACATTTTAGTAAAAGCAACCGATCCTAAAATCGCTAAAATGATTATCGGTTTTACCCTTGTTTTATTTGCTCTAGGCTACTGGCAAGCAGATAAAATGCGTATAGGTGACTTACACGCAGGCGCGCCATCTCTGCATCAAGATGCCCGTTATAACCAAGACACGTTTTTAATTTCGGATAAGTACACTATCTCGTCTGATATTTTAAAAGTAATTGTAGAGGCGTATCCTGCAGCATGTACTGAGCATGATGTGATGGAGCGTATAAGCCGTTTTCAATACAAAGTTGAGAATGTGGCCGGTGTGCAGTCTGCTGTAAGTTTGAGCTCTGTAGCTCAATCGGTTAACGCGGGCTACAACGAAGGCAATTTAAAATGGCAGAGTTTGCCACGAAATTCAGCAAGCTTAGTACAGTCAACGTCTCGAGTTGAAACTAGTACAGGCTTACTTAACGGTGATTGTTCAGTTATGCCAGTGATTATATTCTTAGATGATCATAAAGCACAAACTATCGATACCGTAATTAAGAGTGTTAAGCAATTTGCACAAGAAGAGGGCACTGAAAAACTAGCATTTAAATTAGCGTCAGGACCTGTGGGCGTAATGGCGGCTACTAATGAGTCTGTATCAGAAGCACAAATACCCATGATGCTTTACGTTTATGGTGCCGTTATTATTTTATGTTTAATGAGCTTTAGAAGCGTAAAAGCAACAGTAGCCGTAGTATTACCGCTTTATATTGTATCAACCCTTGCCCAAGCACTTATGGTACAGCTGGAAATAGGCTTAACAGTTTCTACTTTACCTGTAATTGCATTAGGTGTAGGCATTGGTGTTGATTACGGTATTTATATACTGTCGTCGATGATGGGGCAGCTTAAGCAAAACGTACCGCTTAGTGTTGCTTATAGTAATGCGCTTGTTGAGCGTGGCAGCGCGGTTCTATTTACTGGTATTACATTAGCTATTGGTGTGAGCACTTGGATATTCTCAGATCTTAAATTCCAAGTTGATATGGGTATACTATTAACCTTCATGTTTTTAGTGAATATGTTAGGTGCAGTGTTGTTATTACCCGCAATTGGTAGCCTTCTCTGGACTGACCAGAAAAAATAATGTGAATACTTTTGCTCCTAAATGGCCAGTAATGGCCATTTATATCTATATTTTGTGAATAGATGACCAAATAGCTGAAATGCTTAAAATGTTTTCATCGAAAAGGCTGTTTATTAGCTGTAAAAGGGTTAGAATTTAACTGACTCCACGCTAATAATACGCTGTACAAATATTCTGCTTTTAGCAGTAATAGATTAAGGAACATACAATGACACGAAATGAAGGCCAAGCCTCGGTTATCCTAGATAATGTCTGTAAGCTGATCCAGAAAAAAGTTCGCGCTGATAATGTGTTACTCGTTGAGAAATTCGCCAAAGCCTTGTACAGCAATATGTCTAAAGAGGATTTGGCAAACCGCAACGATAGTGACCTATATGGCGCAGCATTAAGCCTTTGGAACTCGCTAGAAAAAAATACTACTGACGACGCAGTTATCCGCGTTTTCAATCCAGAAGTGGCAAAAGATGGCTGGCAGTCATCACATACAATCGTTGAAATTATCACTAAAGATATGCCGTTCTTAGTTGATTCTGTTCGTATGGCCATGACTCGTGAAAATATCGCCTCTCACTTATTACTTCACTGCCCATTAAAAATTAAGCGTGATGAAAACGCTAAAATTTCTGGATTATCAAATTTAAAAGCAGAGCAAGAATCTTCATCTACTAAAACAGTATTTTTTATTGAAATTGACCGTCAAACAGATTCTTCTGTGATTGAGTCTTTCAAAAAAGAATTAGAGTCTGTGCTAGTTGATGTATCAGTTGCTGTTGATGATTGGCAACCAATCCGTAAAAAATTAATTGCAGTGACTAAAGAGTTACCTAAACGTCATCATAATAAAAGTAAAGATGAAGTTTCAGAAACAACTGAGTTTTTAGATTGGTTAGCTAAAGATAATTTTACCCTAATGGGTTACCGTGAATATGAGTTAAGCCCAGTTCAAGGTGATTACCAACTAAAAGGTAAAATGGATACAAGCCTAGGCTTGATGAAAAACTCTACTGAAGAACACACTCGCTTATTATCAGAATTACCTGAAGTTGCACGTCAAGAAGCTCGTAGCAGCAACCTACTGATTTTAACAAAAACTAACTCTGTTTCTCGTGTTCATCGTCCAGCTTACATTGATTATGTTGGCATTAAGCGTTTTGACGATGAAGGCAATGTAATTGGTGAAGACCGCTTTATCGGTTTATTCTCATCAAGCTTTTACAATAACAGTGCTACTGATGTGCCTGTGTTAAAAAGTAAAATTAATCGCATTATGGAAATGTGTGATTTTGCTAAAGGTACTCACGCTTACAAAGCTGTTTTAAATATTTTAGAAACCTACCCACGTGATGAGCTAGTTCAAGCGCGCGAAGGTGAGCTACTTGAAGTTGCTATGGGTGTGTTACAAGTACAAGAGCGCGATATGTGTCGCTTGTTTGTACGTAAAGATGCGTATGGTCGTTTTTTATCTTGTATGGTTTATGTACCTCGCGAGCGTTATAACACGGCTCTTCGTCGTGAAACGCAAGATATATTAGCTAATGCATTTAATTCTGACGATAAAGTCGAATTTACTACTTATTTCTCTGAGTCAACACTGGCGCGTACTCATTACACCGTTCGTGTGACCGACAACAAGATCGAATATAACGTGAAAGACATCGAAAACAATTTAGTAGAAGCTGCACGTACGTGGGAAGATAAACTTCAATCTGCACTTTTAGAGTCTGCGGGTGAAGCTCGTGGTAACGATTTAAATCGTAAATACTGTAATGCGTTTGCACGCTCATACAAAGATGAAGTGCTTCCAAGTGCTGCGGTTGTTGATATTGAAAAGTTAGAACTACTTAGCGATGAAAACAAACTAGAAATGTTGTTTTACCGTCCTCAAGAAGAAGCAAACAGCAATATTGTACGATTAAGCTTATTCCATAAAGATGAGCCGATTCACTTATCTGATGTTATGCCAATGCTTGAAAACTTTGGCCTTCGCGTTGTTGGTGAAACACCATACTCAGTTAAAACTAGCGATGATCGTATCAACTGGATCATGGACTTCTCGATGCTTATTGACAGCAAAGGGATGGCGGATTTTGATAAAATTTCAGCACGTTTTCGTGCTGCATTAACAAATGTTTGGGGCAACCGCCTTGAAAACGATGGTTTTAACCGTTTAGTGTTAATGGGTGGTCTAACAGGCCGCGAAGCCTCTATTTTACGTGCGTATGCTAAATACATGCGTCAAATTGGTGTAACGTTCTCACAAAGTTACATAGAAAGTACATTTGCAAATTATCCAAATATCGCAGCGCAAATTGTTAACTTGTTTGCTAAAAAGTTCTCAGTTAAAAGCCCTGCAAGTGCTAAAACACTTGAAAAGCTAAGCACGCAAATTTATTTAGAGCTTGAAAATGTAGCAAACCTTGATGATGACCGTATTATACGTTTATACGTTGATATGATTGTTGCGACGCTGCGTACTAACTATTTCCAAAAAGACGATGCCGGACAGTTTAAGTCTTATGTGTCGTTTAAAATACAACCTAGCTTAATTCCTGATGTACCACTTCCTTTACCTGCGTTTGAAATTTTTGTTTATTCTCCGCGCGTAGAAGGTGTGCATTTACGTTACGGCAAAGTAGCACGTGGTGGTCTGCGTTGGTCAGATCGTCGTGAAGACTTCCGTACTGAAGTACTTGGCTTAGTTAAAGCACAACAAGTTAAAAATACTGTAATCGTACCTGTAGGTTCTAAAGGTGGCTTTGTATGTAAACAACTACCGACTGAGCGTGAAGCGTTTATTAAAGAAGGCCAAGAGTGTTATAAAATCTTTATCCGTGGTCTTTTAGATATTACTGATAATATTGAGCGTGGTGAAATAGTACCAGCGCGCGATGTTGTTCGTCACGATGAAGATGATGCTTACCTAGTAGTTGCAGCGGATAAAGGAACTGCTACTTTCTCTGATATCGCAAATGGCATTGCTAACGAATACAATTTCTGGCTAGGTGATGCATTTGCATCTGGTGGCTCGGTTGGTTATGACCATAAGAAAATGGGTATCACAGCAAAAGGCGCATGGGAGTCAGTTAAACGACATTTCCGTGAAATGGATATTGATTGTCAAACTACCGACTTTACAGTAGTAGCAATTGGCGATATGGCAGGCGATGTATTTGGTAATGGTATGCTGTTATCTAAGCATATTCGTCTACAAGTTGCCTTTAACCATATGCACATTTTTGTTGACCCTAATCCAGATGCTGCTACATCTTACCCTGAGCGCGAACGTTTATTTAATATGCCGCGTTCTTCTTGGGAAGATTACAATAAAGAGCTAATTTCTGCCGGTGGCGGTGTGTTCTCTCGTGCAGCTAAATCAATTACGCTTAGCCCAGAAATGAAAAAAATGTTGGGCACTAAAAAAGCTAGTATGACACCAAATGAGTTAATGAAAGCCTCATTAATGATGGAGTTTGATTTACTGTGGAATGGCGGTATTGGTACATACATTAAACACTCTAAAGAAACTGATGCCGATGTAGGGGATCGTGCAAACGATGCACTACGTATCAATGGTAGAGATTTAGGCGCTAAAATAATAGGTGAGGGCGGTAACTTAGGTGCAACGCAATTAGGTCGTGTTGAATTTGCAGCTAAGGGTGGTCGTGTTAATACAGACTTTATTGATAACGTAGGGGGTGTTGCCTGTTCAGATAACGAAGTTAACATTAAGATTTTACTTAATGGCTTAGTTGCTGAAGGTGACCTAACACGTAAACAACGTGATGAGCTACTTTACTCAATGACAGATGAAGTTTCTGAATTAGTATTAAAGGACTGTTACCGTCAAACACATACTATTTCAATTACGCAGTCTAAAGGAACGTCAACGCTCAAAGAAAAGATTCGCTTTATTCATGCGCTTGAAAAAGAGGGCAAGTTAAACCGTGCTATCGAATTTATTCCAAGTGATGAAGAATTAGCAGAACGCGCCGCTGCAGGTAAAGACTTAACTCGTCCTGAGCTTTCAGTGCTAGTGTCTTACGCAAAAATGGTATTAAAAGAGTCTTTAGTAAGTGATGAAATTACTGAAAACCCTTACTATCGCCAATTGCTTGTTAAGTCATTCCCACGCCCATTGCGTGAGAAGTTTAACGATGCGATGAACAACCACCCACTTCGTAAAGAAATTATTGCAACTAAACTTGCTAACAGTATCGTTAACGATATGGGTTTAAACTTCATGGTACGTATGCATGAAGAAACCGGTGCTAATGAAGCTGAGATAGCAATGTGTTACTCAATTGCTAGCGAAATATTTGAAATGCGTGAAACATGGTCTTCTATTAGTGCACTTGATAATAAAATACCAGCAGCAGTTCAAACTGAAATGCTTTACCAACTTCGTCGTACTGTGCGCCGAGCAACGCGTTGGTTCTTACGTCATCGTAATAAGTCACAAACTATTGAACAAGGAATTGAATTCTTTGCGCCAACCTTTAAAGATTTAAGCGATAACTTAAATACGTATATGATTGAAAAAGAAAATGATCGTATTGTAATTGAGGCCAATAAGTTAATTGACGCGGGCGTTCCAACAGATATAGCTAATCGTATTGTTTCTTTATCAAGCTTATTCTCTGTGATGGATTTAGCAGAAGTTGCGAATAGTTCAGGTAAGAGTATTTCGATGGTGTCCAATACTTACTTTAAACTAGGTGCAAGAATGGGTCTGCATTGGTTCTTAGAGCAAATAACTAAGCAACCAGTAGCAAATCATTGGCAAGCACTTGCTCGCTCGTCTTATCGAGAAGAGCTTGATTGGCAGCAACGTACGTTATCTGAAGTTGTATTAAATAGCTTTGAAGGTGATGAGAGCGATGTTGATAGTCAAATAGACGAGTGGATGGATAGCCAAGATTTATTACTTCAACGCTGGAAACAAATGCTGGCTGAGTTTAAAACATCACAAAGCCACGACTTTGCTAAGTTCTCGGTTGCACTTCGTGAACTTATGTTGTTAAGCCACAATTGTGATACGTCAGGAAAATAATTTAGCTTTAATCAGTTAATTGTTTAGTAAATAAATAACTGATTGTTAAAATTGTTATACAATACCTCAGCCTTGTCTGAGGTATTTTTTTGTCTAAAATTTAAAAAGAGGATTATATTGATGTTTTATGATTTAGCTCGCCGTTTTATGTTTACCCGTGATGCGGAGTGGGCGCATGAGTTTGCACTTAATAATCTTCGTCGTTTTACCAATACACCTTTAAATTTAGCTTGGTCGCAAAATATTTCTGATAAGCCAGTCGATTTTTTGGGTCTGAAATTTAAAAACCCTGTAGGGCTAGCAGCTGGCCTTGATAAAAATGCGGAATGTATTGATGCATTTAGCCAAATGGGCTTTGGTTTTATTGAAGTTGGCACTATTACGCCGCGTGCTCAAGCTGGTAATGATAAACCTCGTATTTTTAGGTTGCCAGAATCAAACGCTATTATTAACCGTATGGGTTTTAATAATAAAGGCGTTGATAACTTAGTTGCAAATGTAAAAGCAGCAAAATACAGCGGCATACTCGGTATTAATATTGGTAAAAATAAAGATACGCCAAATGAACAAGGTAAAGATGACTATATTCATTGTATGCGTAAAGTGTTTGAACATGCCTCATATATTACGGTAAATATTTCATCACCAAATACACCTGGCTTGCGTGATTTGCAATATGGCGCTGCACTTGATGATTTACTGCAAAGTCTTAAAAACGAACAGTTAGATTTAGTTGCAAAGCACAATAAACAAGTACCTATGCTTGTAAAAATTGCACCGGATCTAGATCAAATTCAAATAGAGCAAGTAAGTGAGTCACTTTTAAATAATAAAATCGATGGTGTAATTGCCACCAACACCACGCTTGAGCGAGCTGCAGTTATGGGCCAGCAATATGCAGAAGAAGCCGGCGGTTTATCAGGTCACCCTGTTAGAATGCGCTCTACAGAGATAGTGAGTGAATTGAAACGCTTAACACAAGGTAAATTACCAATCATCGGAGTAGGCGGAATAGATGATGCGCAATCAGCAAAAGAAAAGTTCGATGCAGGCGCAA
Source organism: Pseudoalteromonas sp. SG45-3 (assembly GCF_014164075.1). Taxonomy (NCBI): domain Bacteria; kingdom Pseudomonadati; phylum Pseudomonadota; class Gammaproteobacteria; order Alteromonadales; family Pseudoalteromonadaceae; genus Pseudoalteromonas; species Pseudoalteromonas sp. SG45-3. Next base: position 60,326 of record NZ_JACJEN010000006.1, read on the forward strand.
ATTTAGTCCAGGTTTATACTGGGTTCATCTACAAAGGCCCACAATTGGTAAAGTCGATCGTTAACGGCTTATAAGGATCAGTTATCTAAGCTTTTGATCGTTCGATAAATGTTCTAAGCAAGCATTTTAAAAGTGGTCAAAAGCGGTTATACTGTGAGCAATAATTATTCAACATACCCAAGGAGGAGTAAATGTTACAAGCATCAAAGCAATGGCAGTGGATTACTTGTCCTAATAAAAATCGTTTGTTACTTGATTTAAATGACGACATGCAATTATGTACGCCCTATAAGTTAAGACAACTCACCGATTCTGTTTTTAAAAATCCACGTTTTAGTTTAGAAGATGCTGCATTTTATGAACAAGTTTATAACTATTTAGATGGGTTTGAATTGTGGTCTGCTGCTCAAATTTGTCAAATATCGCTAAATGCAACCGCCGTTAAGTATCACTTAAAACCCGTTTTATCAAAAAGCTGGTTTTTTGAAGAGTACACTGGAACAGAGCCAAGTGTAGAAGCAATAGTAAAATTAATATCTAAATCGCAGACTGGCGATTTTTTAATTGTAGAGCATTGCCCTGATGCATCTATTTGCTTAAATTTAAGCGAAACCTTTAAATTAGACGAAAATTTATCTTTAGCACAATTTGAAGTAATCCGTATTTTGAATAATCGAGTCCACCCCATCTTAAATCAGCAATATCAAAGTCAAACCGCCTAACCAAATTTAAGTCTTAAGCGTGTCTTTATGGCGTGTTTGTCGCCCAACCTATGTTATAATCCTGCGCAATTAGCTATTAAGGGTTATTACTTTGCAATTTATCGCACTTACTTCTATCGGAATCGAAAATTTATTGGTTGATGAACTAACAGAACTTGGCGCAACTGTGTCTAAGCAAACTGTTGGTTCTGTTCGTTTTGAGGCTGACTCATTACTGGCGCAAAAGGTTTGTTTATCAAGTCGTTTTGCAACGCGTGTGCTTATGCTTATTGAAGAAAAAGAAGGCGTAGATGACAAGAATAGCCTGTATAATTTTGCTCGCTCGCAACCTTGGCAAGAGTGGTTTGGACCAACTCAAACATTCGCTGTCGACTTCAACGGTACCAATGACTCATTAAAAAACACACAATTTTCGGGTCTTGTAATAAAAGATGCGATTGTTGACTACTTTAATGATTTATACGAGCAGCGTCCTAACGTTGATAAGCAAGATGCAAATGTGCGTGTTGTTGCACGATTAAATCGTTACGGCGTTTCTATGTATATTGATTATTCGGGCCCTCGTTTGTCTGAACGTGGTTACCGTCAAGGTCAAGGTAAAGCACCAATTAAAGAACATTTAGCTGCTGCATTAATTAAACGAAGTGGTTGGCTTGATAATGTAAAACAACCTTTATTCGATCCATGTTGTGGTGCGGGTACTATTTTAATCGAAGCGGCTGGGATGGCACGAAACGAAGCACCGGGATTATTTCGTGAAGGCTTTGCTTTTGAGCGTTTACCCAGTTTTAGAGCCGCTAAGTTTAAAGAACTTAAAGAAGAGTTACTTGCTAACATTACCGATCCTAAATTGTGGTTAATTGGCCACGATTACGATGAACAAGTTTTAAATAAAGCGATTGATAATGCCAAACGTGCTGAGCTTGATGATGTTATTAAGTTTAAGCAAAGCGATGCAACTAAACTTACTGCTGTTGCAAAATTACCGGGTGTTGTAATTTCAAACTTACCTTATGGTGAACGTATTGGTTCTATGGCTGAGCTTGTTGATTTACACCGTAATTTAGGTGTTGGCTTTAAAAAGCACTTTAATCATTGGAAACTTGCCTTACTAGGTATGGACGAGAGCTTATTTAAACTTTTAAAACTTGTGCGCCTTAAGCGTTATAAGTTTAAAAATGGCCCACTTGATGTTGAACTTAACTTATATCAATTAGATGATAAGCAAGTAAGTTTGACTACCGATGATAAAAAAGCGCTTAATTTTGAGGGCTCTACGTCATTCGCAAATAGATTGAAAAAGAATAAGCAAGGCTTAAAAAACTGGCTTAAACAAAATAAAGTAGACGCTTATCGTGTTTATGAAGCGGATATCCCTGAGTACAATGTTGCTGTAGATATTTACGGTGATTCTGCGGTTATTTTTGAATATGCAGCGCCTAAAGAAATTGATGAAAAAACATCAGAAAAACGCCTGCAAGACGTAATAACATTGACTTCGCAACAACTTGATATCTCACCTGAAAATATTGCTGTAAAAGTGCGTAAAAAGCAAAAGGGCGAAGAGCAGTATACGGCCATGTCTAAACAAAACCGAACTATGGTAGTTGAAGAGTTTGGTGCTAAGTTTAAAGTTAATTTATTTGACTACTTAGACACAGGTTTGTTTTTAGATCACCGTTTAATGCGTCGTTATATTCAAGAAAATGCGAAAGATAAGCGCTTTTTAAACTTGTTTGCATACACAGGTACTGCCTCTGTGCATGCTGCACTTGGTGGCGCTAAAGCAATTACAACAGTTGATTTATCTAAAACCTATTTAAAATGGGGCCAAGATAACTTCGATTTAAACAATATCAGTAATACACGTTACCGTTTTGAACAAGCAGATTGTTTAAAATGGTTAGAGCATGCGACAGCACAATATGATTTGATATTTTTAGACCCTCCAACGTTCTCAAACTCAAAACGTATGAAAGACGCGTTTGATGTGCAAAGTGATCACATTAAATTATTAACGTGGGTTAAAAAGATCTTAAGTCCATCAGGTACTTTGATTTTCTCTAATAACAAACGTGGTTTTGTAATGGATGAAGTTGGCCTGATTGGTTTAGGTTTAAAAGCCGTTAATATCTCAGATAAAACGCTATCACCAGACTTCAAACGTAATAAAAAAATCCATAATAGCTGGCTAATTACGCATGGCTAAATGGATTTTATATCATACTGATGGTTGCCACTTGTGCGAACAGGCTGAGCAACTTATCACTGATGTACTAAATGACAACAGTGAGTTATTACTAATCGATATTATGACTGATGAGCAGCTTATTGCTGAGTATCAAATTACTATTCCTGTATTAAAAAGTGAAAAAGGCGAGAAATTATATTGGCCTTTTACTTTACACTCTGTGCGCGAATTTTTAGCACAAGCAGAATAAGAGCAAATAAGAACTATGGATTTAATAAGAATTTTAAAAGCACAACTTGCTTTTGGTACACATGCTTTGCTTAACAAAGCAGACGCTGTTATAGAAAGTGGCGAAAGAGTGTGTGTAGTTGGTCGAAATGGCGCGGGTAAGTCAACGTTATTAAAAGTACTTGATGGACAAGTTGTTTTAGATGACGGTGAAATAAATCAGCTTGGTGGCATTCGAATTTCTCGTTTAGAGCAAGATCCACCAAAAGGTGCAAGCGGAACAGTATTTGATTACGTTGCGCAGGGTATGCCGGAAATCGCTAACCTACTCATTGATTTTCATCATGTTAGCAACGAACTGCAAACACAATGTACTGATAAGTTATTAAATAAACTTGAACGTTTATCAAACCAACTTGAAGCCGCTGATGGTTGGCGTTTTGATAGCCGAATTCAATTAGTTTTGACACAATTAGAATTAACACCAGAGGCTAAACTTGAGTCCCTTTCTGGTGGCTGGTTACGTAAAGTAGCACTTGCGCGTGCACTTGTAAGTGAGCCTGACTTATTATTACTAGATGAGCCAACAAACCATTTAGATATGGCTAGTGTAATGTGGCTTGAACAGTTTTTAAAAGAATTTAAAGGCGGCATTGTATTTATATCGCATGACCGTGCGTTTATTCGCGCTGTTGCTACGCGTATTTTAGATTTAGATCGCGGTAAACTTATTTCGTACCCAGGTGATTACGCGACTTATCTAGAGCAAAAAGCGCATGATTTAAAAGTAGAAGAAGCGCAAAATGCATTGTTTGATAAGCGTTTAGCTGAAGAAGAAACGTGGATTCGCCAAGGTGTTAAAGCGCGAAGAACGCGTAACGAAGGGCGTGTTCGAGAGCTAAAACAGCTACGTAATGAGCGCAAGCAACGTGTTGATCAAGTTGGAAAAACTGACTTTAATATTGAAACAGCTGATCGCTCAGGTAAGTTGGTATTTGAAGCTAAGAACCTTTGCCATGCATTTAAAGACAAAGTTATTGCTGATGATTTTTCGACACTTGTAATGCGTGGCGACAGAATTGGCTTAGTAGGCCCAAATGGTATTGGTAAAACAACACTATTAAAACTAATGTTTGGTGATTTAGAACCTGATAGTGGTATTACTAAGCAAGGTGTTAATTTAGAGTTTGCTTACTTTGACCAATACCGTGAAAAACTTGACGAAGAAGCAACTGTTCAAGATAACGTTGCCGAAGGTAAACAAGAAGTGATGATGGGCGGTCGTTCACGCCATGTTTTAGGTTACCTGCAAGACTTTTTGTTCCCTCCAGCACGCGCTCGAACCCCGGTTAAAGCACTCTCTGGTGGTGAAAAAAATAGACTGCTATTAGCTAAACTGTTTTTAAAACCATCTAATATACTTGTTCTCGATGAGCCAACGAATGACTTGGACATTGAAACGTTAGAGTTACTAGAGGACATTATTAATCAATATCAAGGTACAGTGCTGATTGTAAGCCATGACCGAGAATTTATTGATAATACATGTTCTAGTGTATGGGCATTTGAAGGCAATGGTAAAGTAACAGATATCGTCGGTGGTTATAGCGACTATGAAGCTTATGTAGGTTACATAGCTGAACAAGAAAAAAAAATTCAGCAACAACCAGTAAAAAAAGTTGAAAAAGTAGCCGCTCCAGCTGCAAAACCAGCAGCTAAGACAAATAAACTCTCTTACAAATTAAAACTTGAATTAGAGCAACTACCGAATAAAATGGAAAAACTAGAAGCTGAAATTGAAGCTCAACAAGCTGTAGTGAGTGACGCAAACTTTTTTAAACAAGAGAGTGATGTAACAACTAAAGCATTGAACCATTTAGCACAACTTGAGTCTGACCTTGAAGCTGCCCTTGAGCGCTGGGAAGAACTTGAAGAATTACAGAATCAGTAGTAAGGATTAAAATGAAATATAAATTACTCGCTGCCAGTATTTTAGCGACATTAAGCACTTCAGCAACAAGTGCGACGTACCAGTTAAGTGAATTAGGGACTCTTGAATACGCTAAATATTCTTATGTAACAGATGTAAGCGAAAGCGGGCATATTATTGGTTTCGCAAATGGTTTATACAATTTACCTATTGATACAAGCTATATAGATTTTACTGAAAACCTTATTGAAAATAGCTATGACAATACAGAGGCAGCATTTGAATTAAGTGATAAAGAGATTACCTTCACACTTGATGACATTGAAAATAATGATGCGGTACTTACTAATGCTGATGCACACACTTTCATGGTTAGTTTTTTATCTTCAATTTCTACAAATTTTGAATATCAAAAATTAAGCTCATTAGTAGGCATAAAATATAATGATACACAAATAACTGAGCAACCATTATTTGATATTGCATCTGTTGATTATGACGGACTAACACGTTCAACTACTAACCTTTTTAATGCTGTAACTGAAGATGGTGTTACAGTCGGTTGGGGAAGCGCTCCATACGATAAAGTATCTTTTACACCTGATGGTGAAGATGATGCAGAAACATGGTTTACTCATGAATTTATAGAGCGTGGGATTGTAATAAGCGCTGATGGCAGTGTAAGTGTTGAGTTAGAGCCTGAGTTTAATGAATACGGTGGTACAAGTCGTGCCAACGATATTATTAAAACTAACAGTGGTTATACCGTTGTAGGTAACATGTCTACAAGCATTCCAGATGACAGACAAGATAATATTGATGATAACTGTGATAATGAAGACGAACCTACGTCAGTATGTATCAACTTGTTAAATACAAATATTACACGAGGCTTATTTAATAAGCGCGCTGTTAAATGGGAACTTGATGAATCACTTAATATCACGTCTGTTGAAGAGCTTGGTATGGCACTGACACCTGACGAAGGTGAAGCGGAAGATGATGCATTTACAAGTACTGCTTTAGCAGTGAACAACAACGGGACAATTGTAGGATCATCGAATACACGTTATTACAAAAATGACGATACAATTCTTACAATGCCAGTTTATTTTAAAGACGGTGCGGTTGTTGATTTTATTAATCAAGAAGATGACTGGCAGTCTGGTAAATCAATTGCTATTAATGATAACGATGTAATTACAGGTTATGCAACTAAGCGTATTGAAGGCACTCTTCGTAATAAATTCTTTTACCATGATATAGCAACGGGTAGTACGGTTTTCCCTACTGATTACTTTTCAAGCTCAAGTTCTTACGGTAACGATATAAACAACCAAGGTTATATTGTAGGTGAAGGGGAAGTGGGTGTTTCCGATAGCTCGCGACTCAAAGAGGCCTTTATTTACAAAATTGGTGAAGACAAAATCACTAATCTAAACGATTTACTGCCTTGTTATGACACCGACGGTGAAACTGATTACGCTTATACTATGGTTGAAGCGACTGCTATCAACGAAAATAATGAAATATTTGGTACTGCGACTAAAACAGTTGAAAAGCTAGATTCATTAGGCGGTGTAGTAACTGATATTAATGGTGAAATTGAATATGAGAGTATTGCAATAGCAGTTAAACTAACGCCAATTGCAAATGGTGAAGTAGAAAGCTGTGCTCCAGTAGAAGCTGAAGTTTATGAGCGTAACTCTGCTAGCTTCCCTTGGTATACATTATTGTTATTACCACTGGTTGGCTTAAGGCGTGTATTTCGCTTTTAAAGTTTATTGATTATAAAAAAACCAACTTGATAAAGTTGGTTTTTTTTCGTCTATAATATTTTATTAGATTAGAATTGCAGCGATTATTTAGCTTTAACGCCACTAATTATTTCGTGATAACCATGCTTTTTTCACAGAGCGGCGCCAAATTATATCAATACCAAAATATCCTATAATTGATGCAATAGAAGCACATACTAATGAACCTAATAAAAATGCAGGACCAATTGTTTCTATACTTTCTAAAAACCAAGACCAACTTGCTTCAAATACAAAGTGTTGTTCTGGCTGATTAAGTATTAACGTACCCACTAAGTATGAGCCATAAAAGATAGGTGGCATGGTTAATGGATTCGTAAGCCATACTAAAGCAACTGATATGGGTAAATTAACCCTAAATAATATAGCACCTGCTGCGGCTAAAACCATTTGAAAAGGAACAGGGATGAAAGCAAAAAATAACCCGACCGCGAAGGCCCCTCGAGCTGAACGTCTATTTAAATGCCAAAGATTTGCGTCTTGCAAAAGTCGTCCAAATATTTTTAGTGATTTATGATGTCTAATTTTATTTGGATCAGGTAAAAATCTTTGGATCGTTTTTTTAGCCATTTAAAGCAACCATTTACATCAGTGTGGATAAGTCTTGGGTTTGTAATTGGCTGTGTAGCAACCGTGTTTTATTATCAAACTCTCGAATTTACAGTCTTCACAATTTTCATTGTAATAGTGAGCGCTTATTTTAAGCCGTTTTTAAACGTATTGTTAGGCTTTATTTGTGCAATTTGCTTTGTTGGTATGCATTTTTACCTTTTTTATAGTTTTGAAATACCAAAACCGAACGAAAAGTATGCACTTGATTCTACATTAGTTGTTGAAGAGATTATTTCTGATAAAAAACCTCAGTATATCAAAGCCAAAATAGTGGCATTAGATGGGAGTAGCTTTTCGAATTTTAGAGCACCCAAAGCAATGCTCAGTGTTAATTCTGCACAGCCTTTTACAGTCGGGGATGAATTCTCTGCATTAATCCATTTAAAATATTTTCGCAGTAATAAAAATTTTAATGTGTTTGATACTGAACGTTATGCATTTATAAATAGAATATTATTTAAAGGCAAAGTTCTCAATAAAGAGCTTAATATAATACACAGCGATAAACAAAGCATCGTACTAGATTATCAAAACTTCATTAAAAATACCTATACAAATACAAGATTGCAGTGGCTCTATTATGCATTACTCAGTGGTGATAAATCGTTAATGAGCTATACAGATAAACAATTAATGCAATCACTTGGGTTAAGTCATTTACTGGCTATATCGGGTTTACATATTGGTTTGATTTTTAGCTTTGGTTATTTATTCATTCGATTTATCTGTACGAAAATAAACTTTTCAATTGGTCAATCATTTAACCTTACACTTTACTACAGTTCGTTCGGTTTTATAGCTGCATTAGTTTACGTATATTTAAGTGACTTTTTAGTATCAGCAACGCGAGCACTAATTATGCTGGGTTGTTATTTGTTACTTTATTTTCTTGCTAAGCAGCCGCTGCGATGGCGGAGTATTTTATTTGCCTTGGTAATAGTGCTTGCTGTTAACCCATTTAATTTACTTAATCCAGGTCTGTATTTTTCATTTTTAGCGGTCGCTATAATTTTTACTGTTATTAATAAATTACCAATATTAAATACACGAATCAAAAACAAAATTATTGCGTTATTTGTTATTCAAGTAGCATTGTTTATAGGTTTATTACCACTTTCACTTTATTTTTTTAATGGCGTAAGTATTGCGGGCCTAGTCATTAACTTAATTGCGATACCGTTTCTTTCCATCATTATTTTGCCATTTTTGATTGTTTTTACATTACTGAGTACTTTTTTAGATATAGGTAATTTAATACATTTGTTTGATACAGGGTTATATGCGTTATTTAAATTACTTTATGAAATACCCGAGTCGTTAAGATGGCTGACAACAGGAAGAATCGAGTTAATATTCGTCATTTTTACCTATATTACTATGTTGATGATTTACTTCCTCCCCTATAAATTGTTCTCTTTCATTCCTTTAACAGTACTTTTATTGAATAATCTTCTAAAAGAAAAGCCTAACTGGCAACTTCATGTGTTTGATGTTGGGCATGGTCTCATGGCATTAATTGAAAAAGATAACCAAGTGCTTATCTATGATTTTGGTCCAAGTTATTTTAATCGTTTTAGCCGTACGCGAAGTATTTTATTGCCTTATATAAAAGCAAATAATTTCACAGTAAAAACAGCGATTCTAAGTCATGAAGACAGCGATCACGCTGGAGGAATACAGCATTTTATTGAAGCTGGATTTGGGGAAACATTAAAGCAATTTCATCCTGAAAATACACTTAATGTGTGTGAAGTCCAAAGTGTTGATTTTGTCGGTTTAAGAGTAGAAAGCTTTAGCACTATAGGGTATGGAAATGAAAACGACGATTCATGCGTTGTTAGAGTATCGAGTAATACTTATAGTGTGTTATTTACAGGTGATATATCAAAATCCCGTGAAGCCTCATTATTAGCTAATAATACATCGTTGAAAAGTACAGTCATGTTAAGCCCGCATCATGGCAGTGATACATCCTCAAGTGTTAATTTTATTAGTTATGTTGGCCCTAAAGTTGTGATTCATTCAAGTGCTTATAAAGGACAGTGGGAATTTCCCAAGCCCGTTGTTGTCGAGCGTTACAAAGCAATAAGCGCCGAGCAATTTACAACAGGCGTTGAAGGACAAATTAGTATTAAATTCTACTCAAACAATTTGGTCATAGAAACAGCAAGAGGGCAGGAAAGTTATTGGTTTATCAAAGATTGACGTTTAGTTTTATCTCATCGAAGGATACAATACAGGGAGTTACTGTATTTAGAGAGTGTTATGGATCAAAGTACTGCACAAATTTATAAACGTCTTGTCTCGTATGTTGGCGCATACAAAAGCGTCGCTTTTATCGCAATTGTTGGGATGATAGGCTATTCAGCAATGGATGCTTTATTCATTCAATTAATGAAGCCGTTTATTGATCAAGGTTTAAACCAGCGAAATACAGAAGTTTTAAAGTACGCTCCTTTTGTAGTTATCGCGTTAGTACTGGGGCGTGGTGTTTTTAACTTTATGTCTTCGTACTGTTTAAGTTATGTGGGCTCTCAAGTTGTACGCTCTTTACGCCAAGAGTTATTTGAGCACATATTGCATTTACCCGTTTCTTTTCATGACAAAAACTCTACAGGCGATTTAATTTCAAAAATCACTTTTGATACAGAGCAAGTTCAACAAGCAATTACTAAAGCGTTACTTATTGTTGTACGTGAAGGGGCCTTTGTTGTCTTTTTACTTGGTGTAATGTTTTATACCAGTTGGAAGCTCTCACTTATATTTTTAGTCATCATCCCTCTCGTTGCCATTATTGTAGCGGTTGTATCGAAACGTTTTCGCCATATTTCTAAAAGTATTCAATCAGCTATGGGGCAGGTTACACGTAGCTCTGAACAAATGCTTAGCGGACATAAAGTTATTCATGGATTTGGCGGACAAGACCAAGAAATAAACCATTTCTCAAAGATTAATAATCATAATCGCCAGCAGCGCATTAAAATGGATGCGACAAAAGCTTTAAGTGTATCAATTATTCAAATACTAGCTGCCAGTGCCATGGCTGTTATTTTATGGGCTGTATCTCTTCCATCAATGATTGATACGATTACCTCAGGTGACTTCATGGCATTGATTGCCTCAATGATGATGCTATTGCGACCGCTAAAACAACTCGCCAATGTTAATAGCGATATGCAGCGTGGTATCTCTGCAGCTCAAAGTATATTTTTAGTGTTAGATGAAGAAATGGAAAAAGATACTGGCACCGTTTCAGTCGATAAAGTTAAAGGGGTAATTGAAGTTAAAAATGTAACCTTTAAGTACCCAACAAAAGATGAAGCCGTATTAAACGATTTGTCGCTAACGATTAAAGCGGGTGAAAGTATTGCCTTAGTTGGGCGCTCAGGCTCGGGTAAATCAACAATTTCTAATTTATTACCACGCTACTATGACTTAGAGTTACCGAGTGAAATATTACTTGATGGTATAGCCCTGCAGGATTATAAATTAACAGATTTGCGTCGCCAATTTGCTTTAGTGTCTCAGCAGGTCGTGTTATTTAACGATACGATTGCTAACAATATTTGTTATGGCATAAAGCATGATGTGTCTGAGGAAGAATTAGAGCAAGTTGCTAAACAAGCGCATGTTTGGGAGTTTGTTAAAGACCTGCCAGAGCAATTAAACACCATGGTAGGTGAAAATGGTGTAATGCTCTCCGGCGGTCAACGCCAGCGTATAGCGATAGCACGTGCAATATTAAAAGACGCACCTATTTTGATTTTAGACGAGGCTACATCAGCACTTGATACCGAATCTGAAAAGCTTATTCAGCAAGCATTAGAAACGCTAATGAAAGATAAAACCTCAATTGTTATTGCGCATCGCTTATCTACTATCGAAAACAGTGACCGAATTTATGTTATTGATAACGGTCGTGTGATAGAAAGTGGCGATCATAGTAGCTTATTAGCTAATGACGGTACTTATTCAGCACTTTGCAAAATGCAGTTTGGTGATCAGGCGTGAGCAAAATAGAGCAAAGCTGGTATAAACCATTTGGTCTAATTACTTTATTGTTATTACCATTAAGTGCTTTGTTTTGGGTTGTATCGTCATTTCGAAAACTCTTGTACAGCGCAAAAATACTTAAACCTTTTGAGTGCAAAACGCCTGTAATTGTAGTTGGCAATATAAGTGTTGGCGGTAATGGTAAAACGCCTTTTGTTTTGTGGCTGTATGGTCATTTAACACAGCAAGGTTTATCAGTGGGAATTATTAGTAGAGGATATGGTGGGCAATCAAAAAATTACCCGCTTTTAGTTACTGAGCTTGTAGATGCTCAGCAGGCTGGAGATGAGCCCGTACTTTTATACCATCGTTTAAAGTGCCCAATAGCGGTTGGGCCTAATAGACAACACAATATCGATTTATTAGAAAATAATTATACACTCGACGTTATTATTTCTGATGATGGAATGCAGCATTATAAAATGCCTCGTAGCATTGAGTGTTGTATTGTTGATAGTGAGCGTCGTTTTGGTAATGGCTTTGTTATGCCAGCAGGGCCACTTCGTGAAACAACTAAACGTTTGCAAAGTGTCGATATAGTAATTGAAAATGGTGGTGAGGCTAATAATAGCTACACATTACAAGTAAGTAATCTTCGCTTGGTTAATTCAAGCGATTATGCAAAAAGTAACGTAAGTGAAGCACATGCAATAAGTGCAATTGGGAACCCTAAACGGTTTGAAAACTCATTAGAAGCACAAGATATTACGTTATTATCGACTCATCATTTTAGAGATCATTATGCTTATACAGTAGATGATTTTGCCCAATTTGGTGATGATTGCATTATAATGACCGAAAAAGATGCCGTTAAATGTAAGTCCTTTGCAAAGCCTAATTGGTATTATTTACCAGTAGATGCACAACCTACCGATAGCGTAATAAACACATTAAATTCAATATTAAAAGAAAAAGGAATACTCAATGGCCTTTGATACAAAATTACTCGAGATAATTGCGTGCCCTGTTTGTAAGGGAAAATTACGCTTTGATAGAGAAAACAACGAACTAATTAGCACAGCAGCTAAGCTTGCTTATCCTGTTCAAGATGATATTCCAGTATTACTTGAAAATGAAGCACGTGAGTTATCTTTAGAAGAGGTTGAAAAGTGGAATTCGTAGTTGTAATTCCTGCTCGTTTTGCATCGACCCGACTACCAGGTAAACCGCTTGCTGATATTTGTGGCAAGCCAATGGTTCAACACGTTTACGAAAAAGCATGTTTATCAGGTGCTAGTAAAGTAGTTATAGCAACCGATCATCAAAAAGTATTTGATGCAGTAAGTATGTTTACTAATGATGTAGTAATGACGCGTGAAGATCACCAGTCGGGTACTGAACGATTAGCTGAAGTGGTTGATTTGCTTAAACTTGATAGCAATACAATTGTGGTTAATGTACAAGGCGATGAGCCATTACTTGCACCAGAAAACGTATCTCAAGTTGCTGCACTATTAAGTGATTCAACAGCACCAATGGCAACGTTAAGTGTTGCTATTGAAGAACGTGATGAAGTATTTAATCCTAATGCCGTTAAAGTGGTTAGCGATATAAATAAAAATGCCCTGTATTTCTCTCGTGCAAGTATACCGTTTGATAGAAATACGATGATGGGTGATAGCACTGCCCTTAATTTAGCCCCGTTTCAACGCCATGTAGGTATTTATGCGTACAGAGCGGGTTTTATTAAACAATACATAGAGCTGAGTGTATCACCACTAGAATTACTTGAATCACTTGAGCAGTTACGTGTTTTGTATCACGGTTATAAAATTAAAATAGAACAAGCTCAAATAGCCCCTCATGCAGGTGTAGATACGCCTGATGACTTAGCTAAAGTGATAGCGCATATTAAAAGTAAAAACGTGTGAGTGAGCAAGTAAGTAAGATATTAAAAGTTGTTTATACACATAACGACTTTTATATTTTAGAAAAGCCAGCGGGTCTTAATTTTCATTCTGAAGAGGGACCCGGCTTTGTTGTTTTAGCCGAACAACAATTATTGCAAAAGCTTTATGCCGTTCATCGTTTAGATAAAGTGACATCAGGGCTGATTATTTTAGCGCGAAACAAAGCCGCTGCAGCCGCCTTTACTGTTATGTTTACTGAGCATGTGATTAATAAATTTTATTTAGCGATTAGTGATGCTAAACCAAAAAAGAAGCAGGGGTGGATAAAAGGCGATATGGCTAAGTCTCGCCGTGGCTCGTTTAAGTTACTAACGAGTACACTTAACCCTGCAATTACCCGATTCTATTCTCTGAGTTATAAGCCAGGGTTTAGAGGGTATATTTTAAAACCTTACTCTGGCAAAACACATCAACTAAGAGTGGCACTAAAAAGTGTGGGCGCAGCTATTTTAGGCGATGCAATGTATTCAGGCACGCCTTCTAATCGTACCTATTTACATGCATATGCGTTAAGCTTTTTATGGCAAGGTGAACAAATACAGCTAACTTTATTACCCGATAGTGGTGATGAGTATTTGGCGTTAATTAAACATCAAGATTTTCAAGCATGGCAATCGCCATGGCAACTGGATTGGTAAATGAGCGAAAAAGTTACAGATATACGTTTTGGTGGTATTAAACGTTTATATGGTCATCAACAGTTTGATTGGCTTCAAGAAGCACATTTTTGTGTAGTAGGTATTGGTGGTGTAGGAAGCTGGACAGCAGAAGCACTTGCACGTACTGGTGTTGGTAAAATAACACTTATAGATTTGGATGATATTTGCGCGACTAACGTCAATAGACAAATTCACGCGTTAACGGGCACTATTGGTCAAGCTAAAGTCGATGCAATGAAAGCGCGCTGCGAGCTTATTAACCCAGAATGCCAAATTAGTGTAATAGATGACTTTATTACGCTTGATAATATTCAAGAGCATATTCAAGGTTTTGATTATGTAATTGATTGTATTGATGCAGTTAAAGAAAAAGCAGCATTAATTGCTCACTGTAAACGTAATAAACTACCTATAATTACAACTGGTGGTGCTGGCGGGCAAACAGATCCTAGCCAAATAACTTTTGGTGATGTAGCTAAAACTACGCAAGACCCATTACTTGCAAAGGTGCGCTATATTTTGCGCAAGCAATATAATTTTAGTAATAATCCTAAACGTAAGTTTAATATTGATTGTGTTTACTCAACAGAGCAATTGGTTTACCCAGGAAGCGATGGCAGCGTATGTCATGCTAAGCAAAGTGCTGATGGCACAATGAATATGGACTGTAATAATGGTTTTGGCTCTGTGACTATGATCACAGGAAGCTTTGGTTTTTTTGTTGCTGCAAAAGCGGTGCGTAAATATCTAGATAAAAAACAACGCTCACAAGCTTAGTTTTAGTTAACTAAGCTTGTGTTGTGCCATGGTTTGTATCTTATCAACCATGGCTTTAATACCATTACCACGTGATGCGCTTAAGTGGCTTATAAGGCCGAGCTTTTCAAATTCTTCATACGCATTTTTATTCACTACCTGTTCTGGTGTAAGCCCGTTGTAAAGCGCTAAAATAATGGCTAATAATCCTTTTACTATACGAGTATCAGAGTCACCTATTACAACAAGTGTATTTTCGGTTAAGTCAAATTCAACGAACATCCATACTTTGCTTTCACAGCCTGGTACAAGTGCATCATCAGTTTTCAAAACATCAGCTAAAGCCGGTAACGTTTTTCCTAAAAGCATTATCTCACGATATTTTTGCTGCCAAGCGGTCGCATTTTTTATAGATTCTGTGACTTTTTTAAACGTATTTGTCATGAGTTATCCTAATTAATTCTATTAAACTGGCGTTCAATCTAATAAAGCGATACATTTTTTAAGTGAATCAATGAATATATCTACATCTTTGTAGGTATTATAAAAAGAAAAACTCGCTCTTAACGTTCCATTAAGCCCTAAATGTGTCATTAATGGTTGCGTACAATGGTGTCCACTTCTGACTGCAACCCCATATCCGTCAAGTAAAGTTGCCAAATCATAAGGATGTTCATCTTTAAAATTAAAACAGAGTGTACCAATATTGTCAGATAGGTTGCTGAATATGGTAATGCCATCCACCTTTACCAATTTTTGTGCCGCGTAACTAAACAATTCTTGTTCATATTGCTGTATTTGCACGTGATCTAATTCATTTAAATAGTCTAATGCGGCACCAAAGCCTAAAACTCCAGAAATATTTGGTGTGCCAGTTTCAAATTTTGCAGGCGCAGGGCGATAAGTGCTATGAGTTAAGTAAACTTTATCGATCATTTCACCGCCGGATTGGTAAATATCTAGCGTATTTAGCTCTTCATATTGGCCATAAAGTACACCTAAGCCTGTTGGACCGAGCATTTTATGGCTTGAGCAAACATAAAAGTCACAGTTTAATTCACGTAAATCGGGTTTTAAATGCAGTGCACCTTGGGCTCCGTCCACTAAAACAAGCGAATTCACCTCTTTTGCAGCTACAATTAGTGGCTTTAAATCAGTGATATTACCCAGTGTGTTCGATGCTTGTGTAATAGCTAATAAGGCAGGTTTTGTTTCTTTTATAAATTCACAGCATTGTTGGGTGTTTAGCGTGCCATTATTATTTAGCGGCAGAGAGACTAATTTAGCTCCCGTCTGTTGGCTTACTAGTTGCCAAGGCACTATGTTTGCGTGATGCTCAAGCGGAGATATTATTATGGTATGACTTTCATCTAAACGCTTTTTTAAGCCGTTAGCGACCAAATTTATGGCTTCTGTAGCACCTTTAGTCCATACAATCTCTTTACTTAAGACATTAAAAAACCTTGCAGCTTTATCCCGGACTTGTTCATAAGAATAAGTGGCCTGTTCGCTAAGTGTATGGCGTCCACGGTGTACATTTGCATTTTGAGACGTATAAAACTCAGTAATTGTATCTATAACTGATTGAGGCTTTTGTGAGGTTGCTGCTGAGTCTAAATAAACAAGCGGGCAGCCGTTTATTGTTTGATTTAATGTCGGGAAGTCTTTTCTAATTTTATTTATATCAAACTTTAAAGTAGGCATAGCTCATCTACATAGTGTTTTTAAGGCAGGGATTGTAATCGGTTTATGATAATTCTCAAGTGCTGTTAATAAAAAAAGGCCGCAAAATGCGGCCTTTTAAACTAACCAGCGCTAATTAACGCTTGTCAGTTGATACGTAGTCACGTTGAGTGTAACCAGTATACATTTGGCGAGGACGGCTGATCTTATGACCAGGTTGAGATAGCATCTCATCCCAGTGAGTGATCCAACCAACAGTACGTGCCATTGCAAAAATTACAGTGAACATGCTTGTTGGAATACCAATCGCTTTTAAGATAATACCAGAGTAGAAATCTACGTTAGGGTATAGTTTCTTCTCTACAAAGTACGGGTCTTCAAGGGCAATTTGCTCAAGCTTCATAGCAATATCAAGAAGTGGATCTTGGATATTTAGCTCAGCTAAAACTTCATGACACGTTTGACGCATTACTGTAGCACGTGGGTCGAAGTTTTTGTAAACGCGGTGACCAAAGCCCATAAGGCGGAATGGGTCAGCTTTGTCTTTAGCTTTAGCAACGTATTCATCAATACGATCCACAGAGCCAATCTCTTCTAACATGTTTAAACATGCTTCGTTAGCGCCGCCGTGAGCAGGTCCCCATAAAGAAGCAATACCAGCTGCAATACATGCATACGGGTTAGCACCTGATGAACCAGCAAGACGAACTGTTGAAGTCGATGCATTTTGCTCATGATCTGCATGAAGCATAAAGATTTTATCCATAGCTTTAGCAGTTACAGGGTTAACTTTATATTCTTCAGCAGGCACAGAGAACATCATGTGTAAGAAGTTTTCTGCATAGCTTAAATCGTTACGTGGGTATACAAACGGTTGGCCGATGTTTGTTTTATAAGCCATTGCAGCAATAGTTGGTAACTTAGCAACTAGCTTAACTGCACTTGTTTTACGTTGTTCTGCATCAGTAATATCAAGGTCTTCATGATAAAAAGATGATAATGCACCCACTACGCCACAAAGCATTGCCATTGGGTGAGCGTCAAAGCGGAAACCTTGGAAAAAGTTAGCAATTTTCTCGTCAAGCATAGTGCTTGTAGTGATTTCATTCTTAAAAACTTCGTATTGTTCTTTAGAAGGTAACTCACCATTTAAAAGTAAGTAGCAAAGCTCAATATAGTTAGAATCTTCAGCTAATTGCTCAATTGGGTAACCACGGTGAAGTAGTACACCTTTACCACCATCAATATAGGTGATTGCAGATTCACAAGAACCAGTCGACATGAAACCTGGGTCATAAGTAAAGTGACCATGTGAACCTAACGTACGTACGTCGATTACATCTTGGCCAGCAGTGCCTTGATAAATTGGAAGTTCGATTGGATCTAGTCCATCAATATGGACTGTGGCTTTTTTATCTGCCATCGCTATGTATCTCCTATTAAGATATCTATTCTGATTTTTAGATTTTAAAGTTCTGAAATCTGTTTTAAGCACATCTTCGCATTTTAACGTGAAAGAGGGGGTTAAAGTCAATTTTTATAAACATTATGCATATATGTATAATAAATATTCGGTATTAATTAAATATAATACTATTGGCTAATTCGCAAACATCTCTAAATAAACAAGAATTGTAAAAAGTCCTGTGGGTATATATACTAACGGTGGTTTTAAACCGTATTGTATTTGGGTAAACATATTCTTAACAGCTTAAAATTTACTGTTTTGTGAACTTTAACTATTTTGATACGTTTATTCTGATAGTTCCATCAGTAATATTTGGTGGGTTTTTAGAAAAACAAGTAGATGAGCTCCACTGTGAGCAAAGATGGGCAAGTAACTGTGAAAAAGCAAAGACCTGTAAATCTAGATCTAACAACTATATCTATGCCGGCAACGGCTAAAGCTTCAATTTTTCACCGCGTCACCGGTGTTGCATTGTTTTTTGCTTTAACGTTTGTCATTTGGGCTTGGTCTGAGTCTCTCTCTTCAGCTGAAGGTTTTGAATTCGTCAAGGGTCTGTTTAACGGATTCATTGCCAAATTTATAGCTTGGGGCACTGTTTCTGTATTAGGTTATCACCTTATTGGTGGCATCCGTCATATGATTATGGATATGGGACATTGGGAAGAACTTGAATCAGGTAACCTCAGCGCTAAAGTATCAATGGCTCTTGGTGTTGTGTTTGCCGTATTGGCAGGGGTGTGGATATGGTTTTAAATCAAGCAACTCTAAAACGTGATGGTGTACAAGATTTCGTATCTTTACGTACCACGGCATTAATAATCAGCGCGTACGCGATTTTTATTATCGGCTATTTTTTAGCGACGCCAGAAGTCACTTTCGAAGCCTGGACAGGCCTCTTCTCTAACCTAGCAATGAAAGGGTTTACTTTAATTACCCTTATTTGCATTATGGTTCATACCCGCATTGGCCTTTGGCAAGTTCTTACAGACTATGTTAAGTGTTCGAAGTTGCGTGCTGTATTAGGTTTTGTTTTAAACCTAATGGCCGTTGCTTACGTAGCTATTGGTCTAATCGTATTATGGGGTGTTTAAGTGAAATATTCTGTTCGTGAATTTGACGCCGTAGTAATTGGTGCAGGTGGTGCTGGTATGCGCGCTGCTTTAGCAATTACAGAATCTGGCAAAACGTGTGCATTAATATCTAAAGTATTTCCAACGCGCTCACACACTGTATCTGCTCAAGGTGGTATTACAGTAGCGCTTGGTAATTCACACGAAGACAACTGGGAATGGCATATGTACGATACCGTTAAGGGTTCCGATTTTATCGGTGACCAAGACGCTATTGAATACATGTGTCAAACTGGCCCAGAAGCTATTACTGAATTAGAAAACATGGGACTACCATTTTCTCGTTTTGAAAATGGCCGTGTTTACCAACGTCCTTTCGGTGGTCAATCGAAAAACTTTGGTGGTGAACAAGCCGCACGTACTGCTGCTGCAGCTGACCGTACTGGTCATGCTTTACTTCATCTTCTATATCAACAAAACGTTAAAAACAAAACAAATGTATTCTCTGAGTGGTATGCACTTGACTTAGTTAAAAACGACAATGGCGATGTAGTAGGGTGTACAGCAATTGAGATTGAAACAGGTGAAATCACTTTCTTCAAATCTAAAGCAGTTGTATTAGCCACTGGTGGTGCAGGTCGTATATTCGCATCAACAACAAATGCTCACATTAACACCGGTGACGGTGTTGGTATGGCAACACGCGCTGGTATTTCTATGCAAGACATGGAAATGTGGCAGTTCCACCCAACGGGTATTGCAGGTGCTGGTACGCTAGTAACTGAAGGTTGTCGTGGTGAAGGCGGTTATCTTTTAAATAAAGATGGCGAGCGCTTCATGGAACGTTACGCACCAAATGCAAAAGACTTAGCGTCTCGTGATGTTGTTGCGCGTTCAATGATGACTGAAATCCGTGAAGGTCGTGGTTGTGATGGTCCTTGGGGTCCTCATATCAAGCTGAAACTTGACCATTTAGGTGAAGAAACGCTTAACCTACGTCTTCCTGGCGTATGTGACTTAGCTAAAACTTTCGCTCACGTTGATCCAGCTAAAGAGCCAATTCCAGTAATTCCTACTTGTCATTATATGATGGGTGGTGTTCCTACTAACGTAAATGGACAAGCACTACAAATCGATGCTCAAGGCAACGAAAAAGTAGTTGAAGGTTTATTTGCTGTTGGTGAGATTGCATGTGTATCTGTACACGGTGCAAACCGCCTAGGTGGTAACTCATTACTAGATTTAGTTGTATTTGGCCGTGCTGCTGGTAACTTCTTAGGTAAGTACCTTAAAGATGTTGAAGTATCAAAAGCGGCTTCAGAGTCAGATTTAGAAGCGTCTCTTGCACGTTACAACCGTTGGGAAAATTCAACGGCTGGCCAAGGTGAAGATCCAGTTCAAATCAAAAAAGACCTACAGCAATGTATGCAGCTTAACTTCTCGGTATTCCGTGAAGGCGATTCAATGGCTTCTGGTCTTCAAGAACTTAAAGAAATTCGTGAACGTCTGCAACATGCTCGTCTTGATGATAAATCATCAGACTTCAATACGCAGCGTATCGAATGTCTTGAACTAGATAACTTAATGGAAACAGCTTACTCAACTGCAGTAGCTGCAAACTTCCGTACAGAAAGCCGTGGTGCACATTCTCGCTTTGACTACCCAGATCGTGATGACGAAAACTGGTTATGTCACTCAGTATTCAATCCTGTAACGGATGAAATGAGTAAGCGTGATGTAAACTATGCGCCTAAAACGCGTGAAGCTTTCCCACCTAAAGCACGTGTTTACTAGGAGATAGACGATGGCACAAGTACAATTTTCAGTTTATCGTTATAATCCAGATGTTGACAACGCTCCTCGTATGCAAGAATACACCTTGCAAACAGAGGAAGGTCACGACATGATGGTGTTAGATGCACTTATTCTTTTAAAAGAACAAGATCCTACACTATCTTTTCGTCGTTCATGCCGTGAAGGTGTGTGTGGATCTGATGGTGTTAACATGAATGGTAAAAATGGTTTAGCATGTATTACTCCTTTATCTACGCTACAAAAAAATGGCAAAGGTAAAATTGTAGTACGTCCATTACCAGGCTTACCTGTGGTTCGTGACCTTGTTATTGACATGAGTCAGTTCTACACTCAGTACGAAAAAGTTAAACCTTATTTAATTAATGATCAGCCTGCAGCAGGCGAGCGTCTTCAATCTATTGAAGAACGTGATAAATTAGATGGGCTATATGAGTGTATTTTGTGTGCATGTTGTTCGACATCGTGTCCTTCGTTCTGGTGGAATCCAGACAAGTTCATTGGTCCAGCAGGCCTTCTTCACGCTTACCGTTTCTTAGCTGATAGCCGAGATACAGCAACTGAAGAACGTTTAGCGGATTTAGACGATGCGTTCAGTGTGTTCCGTTGCCACAGTATCATGAACTGTGTTAGCGTTTGTCCTAAGGGTCTTAACCCGACTAAAGCAATTGGGCAAATCAAATCTATGTTATTAAACCGAGCGGTTTGATTACTTAGTAAACGTAAGATGGCTAATACAGATTATTAGCCATCTTGTTATGATAACTATTAATTTCTGCGCTAAAGAAAAGGGCTTATAAATGCACGAAGGTGTGATGAAGGCATGGCTAGAATCTTCACATTTAAACGGCGGCAACGTTGCTTATGTAGAAGAGCTTTATGAAGCGTATTTAGACGATGCGACTTCTGTGCCAGATGAATGGCGAGAAGTGTTCGAACAATTACCTAAAGTTGATGGTGTGGATGTTGAAGTAAAACATTCAGAAGTTCGAACGCAGTTTGCACAGCTTGCAAAAAACAAGCATAGAGAAGTAGTGGTAGCAGAGGGTAGTGGCGGTGACCTTAAACAGGTTAAAGTTCTACAACTTATTAATGCTTTCCGTTTTCGTGGACACCAAAATGCAAACCTAGATCCATTAGGTATTTGGCAACGAGAGCGTGTACGAGATTTAGAGCTAGAGTACCACGACTTATCTTCAAGTGATTTTGACCGCGAGTTTAACGTAGGATCGTTTGCCGTAGGCCGCGATACTATGCCTTTAGGTGAACTATACCAAGCACTAAAAACTACATATTGTGGTTCAATTGGCGCTGAGTATATGCACATCACATCAACAGAGGAAAAGCGTTGGTTACAACAGCGTTTAGAATCTGTCCAGTCTAGGCCAAAATTCGAAAAAGACGAAAAGCTGCGTATCCTAAAAGGATTAACTGCTGCTGACGGACTTGAAAAATATTTAGGGGCTAAGTTCCCAGGTGCTAAGCGTTTCTCACTTGAAGGTGGCGATGCGCTAGTTCCAATGTTAAAAGAGCTTATTCACCGCGCAGGTGAAAGCGGCCAACAAGAAGCTGTTATTGGTATGGCTCACCGTGGTCGTTTAAATGTTCTTGTAAATGTACTTGGTAAAAATCCATCAGAATTATTTGATGAGTTTGCTGGTAAACATAAAGAAACATTAAGTTCTGGCGATGTTAAATACCACATGGGTTATTCATCTGACTTTGCTACTAAAGGTGGCAATGTTCATATGGCGCTTGCGTTTAACCCGTCTCATCTTGAAATTGTAAATCCAGTTGTTATGGGCTCAGTACGTGCTCGTCTTGATCGCTTAGGTGACAGTTCTGGTATTAAAGCTTTACCAATTACAATTCATGGTGATTCTGCGGTTACAGGCCAAGGTGTTGTACAAGAAACGTTTAACTTATCACAAACTAACGCGTTTAGTTGTGGTGGTAGTATTCGTATTGTTGTAAATAACCAAGTTGGTTTTACTACATCAAAACAAGACGATGTACGCTCTACAGATTACTGTACTGACATTGCTAAAATGGTTCAGTCACCTATCTTCCATGTTAACTCTGATGACCCTGAAGCAGTTGCATTTGTTACTCAAATTGCACTTGATTTCAGAAACCAGTTTAAACGTGACGTAGTAATCGATTTAGTATGTTACCGTCGCCATGGTCACAATGAAGCTGATGAGCCTAATGCAACTCAGCCTGTTATGTACCAAAAAATTAAAAAGCACCCAGTTCCACGTTTAATTTACGCAGATCAACTTATAGCTGAAGGCTCTTTTTCTGAACAAGAAATAAAAGCACTTGCTGATGAGTACCGTAATGCATTAGACGAAGGCAACTGTGTTGTTTCAGAAATACAACCAGAGACATCGCATTCTTCAGATTGGGCAAAGTATGTTGGCCATGAATGGAATGTTGATTACGATGCCAGCGTACCTGTTGAAGAGCTCAAAGCACTCGGTGAGAAAGTCGCTTCTTACCCAGAGCAATATAAAGCACAGTCACGCGTTAAAAAGATTTACGATGATCGTAAATTAATGGCTTCTGGTGAGAAACCTCTAGATTGGGGTATGGCAGAAACACTTGCTTATGCAACAATTGCAACTGAAGGCACTGACATTCGTTTAACTGGTCAGGATTCAGGGCGTGGTACATTCTTCCATCGTCATGCTGTTGTTCACAGTCAATCAGACGGCGCTACTTATACACCTCTACAGCACTTAAGCGAAGATCAAGGTACTTTTGAAGTATTTGACTCTGTTTTATCTGAAGAAGCTGTTGTTGCTTTTGAATACGGTTATGCAACTGCAGAGCCTACTTCATTAGTGCTTTGGGAAGCACAGTTTGGTGATTTCGCCAACGGTGCACAAGTTGTATTTGACCAATTCCTAAGTTCTGGTGAGCAAAAATGGGGCCGTTTATGTGGTCTTACAATTTTGTTACCACATGGCTACGAAGGACAAGGTCCAGAACATAGTTCAGCTCGTTTAGAGCGTTTCCTACAACTATGTGCTGATCACAACATGCAAGTATGTGTTCCATCTACTCCTGCACAAGTTTACGCTATGCTTCGTCGTCAATCAGTTCGACCACTACGTCGTCCGTTGATTGTTATGACGCCTAAGTCGTTGCTTCGTCATCCTCTTGCAACTTCATCGCTTGAAGAGCTATCGCATGGTGTTTTCCATAATATGATCGACGAAGTTGATGATATTAACCCTGAGAAAGTTGAACGCGTTGTATTTTGTAGTGGTAAAGTTTATTACGAACTATTACAAGAGCGTCGTAAGCTAGAGCAAGATAATATTGCTATTGTTCGTGTTGAGCAGTTATATCCGTTCCCACATGACGAAATGCAAACAATTATGGAGCGTTACCAACACGTAACTGATTTTGTATGGTGTCAAGAAGAGCCACAAAACCAAGGTGCATGGTATTGTTCACAACATCACTTTATTGATGCAATCCCACAAGGTGCTAAATTAAAATATGCAGGACGTAAAGCGTCTGCATCACCAGCGTGTGGTTACATGTCAGTACATACTAAAGAACAACAAGCGCTCGTTGCCGACGCGCTTACTATAGAAAATAAAGGATAAGCAATGAGCACAGAAATTAAAGTTCCTGTTCTTCCTGAGTCGGTTGCAGATGCTACCGTTGCTACATGGCATGTAAGTGTTGGCGACAAAGTAACTCGCGATCAAAACTTAGTAGACATTGAAACAGATAAAGTGGTTTTAGAAGTTGTTGCACAGCATGACGGTGTAATTACAGAAATATCACAAGAAGAAGGTGCAACCGTACTTGGCGATCAAGTTATGGGTTTACTTGGTGATGCTGATGCAGCGCCAGCAAGTGAAGGTTCATCTAAAGAAGAATCAGCACCAGCTAAATCAGAAGACGCGCCAGCGGCGCAATCAGCACCAGCATCAGAAGGTAAAGAAGTGGACATTAAAGTACCTGTACTTCCAGAATCAGTTGCAGACGCAACAATTGCTACATGGCATGTACAACCAGGTGACGCAGTAACACGCGACCAAAACTTGGTAGATATTGAAACAGATAAAGTTGTTCTTGAAGTAGTAGCTCAAGAAGATGGCATCATGGGTGATATCATTCACAACGAAGGCGATACTGTACTAGGCGAGCAAGTAATTGGTTCGGTTAAAGCAGGCGGTGCACCAGCGGCTCCAGCTGCAAAAGCAGACGAAACGCCAGCAGCAGATTCTAGCGAAAGTTCAGATGTGTTAACACCATCAGTTCGTCGTTTAATTGCTGAGAAAGGCTTAGACGCTTCTAAAATTAACGGCACGGGTAAAAATGGCCGCGTAACTAAAGAAGACGTTGATACGTTCTTAAAAGCACCAGCGCCAGCGGCTAAAAAAGCAGAAGCTTCTGCTCCTGCAGCACCGATGGGCGATCGTACTCAAAAACGTGTTCCTATGACTCGCCTGCGTAAAACGATTGCTACACGTCTTCTTGAAGCTAAAAATTCAACTGCAATGTTAACAACATTCAACGAAGTGAACATGGAACCAATCATGAGCCTTCGTAAGCAGTACCAAGAAGTATTTGAAAAGCGTCATGGCATTCGTTTAGGTTTCATGTCTTTCTACGTGAAAGCGGTAACTGAAGCACTTAAACGCTTCCCAGATGTTAATGCATCAATTGATGGTGACGATATTGTTTACCATAACTATTTTGATATCAGCATTGCAGTATCTACTCCACGTGGTTTAGTTACTCCAGTACTTAAAGATTGTGACAAACTATCTGTTGCTGAAATCGAAAAGGGTATTCGCGAATTAGCACTTAAAGGTCGTGATGGTAAGCTAACGCTTGCAGATATGACCGGTGGTAATTTCACTATTACTAATGGCGGCGTATTTGGTTCATTACTATCTACACCTATCATTAACTTGCCACAGTCTTCAATTTTGGGTATGCATAAAATCCAAGACCGTCCGATGGCTGTAAATGGTAAAGTAGAAATACTTCCTATGATGTATTTAGCTCTTTCTTATGACCACCGTATCATTGATGGTAAAGAATCAGTTGGTTTCTTAGTGACTATTAAAGAGTTACTTGAAGATCCAACTCGCTTATTGCTAGATGTTTAATCTAGTTGTATGAAATGTAAGCTGTGAATGAACATTCACAGCTTTTTTTTTGCGCCTTTGGTCTTACTGGGGTTTTCATGTTAAGCCTTGGGATCTATACTAGGTGCGCAATTTGGGATAGTTGTTTATTTGAAAAAATATTCAGCTCTTTTAGTATAAAAAATTGGATAAAGCATCATGAATTTGCATGAGTATCAGGCAAAACAACTTTTTGCCGAATATGGTTTACCAGTTTCTCAGGGTTTCGCTTGCGATACACCTGAAGAAGCTGCAGCAGCTGCTGAAAAAATCGGCGGTGATATGTGGGTTGTTAAAACTCAGGTTCACGCAGGTGGACGTGGTAAAGCTGGCGGTGTAAAGCTAGTAAAAACTATCGACGAAGTAAAAGCGTTTGCAGCTAACTGGTTGGGTAAAAACCTAGTTACTTACCAAACAGACGAGAAAGGTCAGCCAGTAGCTAAAATTTTAGTTGAAAGCTGTACTGACATTGCTAACGAATTGTACCTAGGTGCAGTAGTTGACCGTGCATCTCGCAAAGTAGTTTTCATGGCGTCTACTGAAGGCGGCGTTGAAATTGAAACTGTTGCAGAAGAAACACCAGAGCTTATCCACAAAGCTGAAATTGATCCATTAGTGGGTCCTCAAGCTTACCAAGCACGTGAACTAGGCTTTAAATTGGGTCTGAACCCAGTACAAATGAAGCAGTTTGTTAAGATCTTTATGGGTCTTGGTAACATGTTTACTGATTTTGATTTCGCACTACTTGAGATCAACCCGTTAGTAATTACAGACGAAGGTAACCTTCACTGTCTTGACGGAAAAATCGGTATTGATGGTAATGCACTTTACCGTCAACCTAAAATCCGTGAGTTCCACGATCCATCTCAAGAAGATGCACGTGAAGCACACGCAGCAAGCTTCGAGCTTAACTACGTTGCTCTAGATGGCAATGTTGGTTGTATGGTTAACGGTGCAGGCCTAGCAATGGGTACTATGGACATCGTAAACCTACACGGCGGCAAACCGGCTAACTTCCTAGATGTTGGCGGCGGCGCGACTAAAGAACGTGTTTCTGAAGCATTCAAAATCATCCTTTCTGACGATAATGTTAAAGCTGTTTTAGTAAACATCTTTGGCGGTATCGTACGTTGTGACATGATTGCTGAAGGTATCATTGGCGCAGTTAAAGAAGTTGGCGTAAATGTACCTGTAGTTGTACGTTTAGAAGGTACTAATGCTGAATTAGGTCGTGAAGTTCTTAAGAACTCAGGTCTAGATATCATTGCTGCTGAATCACTAACAGACGCTGCTGAGAAAGTTGTTGCTGCTGCGGAGGGCAAATAATGTCTGTATTAATCAATAAAGATACAAAAGTTATCTGTCAAGGTTTCACTGGTGGCCAAGGTACTTTCCACTCAGAGCAAGCGCTTGAGTACGGTACACAAATGGTTGGTGGTGTAAGCCCAGGTAAAGGCGGTCAAACGCACCTTGGTCTTCCTGTATTCAACACAGTTCGTGATGCTGTTCAAGAAACTGGCGCAACTGCTTCAGTTATCTACGTACCAGCTCCTTTCTGTAAAGATGCAATCTTAGAAGCTATCGATGCTGGCATCGAGCTGATTGTTTGTATCACTGAAGGTATCCCTACGCTTGATATGGTTGACGTTAAAGTTAAACTAGATCAAACAGGTACTCGTATGATCGGTCCTAACTGTCCAGGTGTTATTACTCCTGGTGAGACTAAGATTGGTATCATGCCTGGTCACATCCACAAACCTGGTAAAGTAGGTATTGTTTCTCGCTCTGGTACTTTAACGTACGAAGCGGTTAAGCAAACTACTGATGCTGGTTTTGGTCAGTCTACGTGTGTTGGTATTGGTGGTGATCCAATCCCAGGTACTAACTTTATCGACGTTCTAGAAATGTTCGAAAAAGATCCACAAACTGAAGCAATCGTAATGATTGGTGAAATTGGTGGTACTGCAGAAGAAGAAGCTGCAGAGTACATCAAAGCTAACGTAACTAAACCTGTAGTATCTTACATTGCTGGTGTTACTGCACCAGAAGGTAAGCGTATGGGTCACGCTGGCGCAATCATCGCAGGCGGTAAAGGTACTGCTGATGAGAAATTTGCTGCATTAGAAGCTGCGGGCGTAAAAACTGTACGTTCACTTGCTGAAATCGGTAAAGCACTTAAAGAGAAAACAGGCTGGTAATTGCTTGTTTCCTCTGAAAAGGCCCGCTTATGCGGGCCTTTTTGTTATTGAGGTAAATTTAGAACGGATAACTAATATGCTGAAAAAAGCGTACAGACAAATCTTGTCGTTGCTTATTTATGGCCAGCTCGTTACATAATGCATGAATTGTTTTCTCTACTTGGTTCATAAAGCGGCCATAACCAATTTCATGTTTATCCTGCTGCGTTGCGACAATAACAAAATGTAGTGTTTCTACTAATTTTGTTGTTTCATAAAAATACTTAATTTGATTTTCATTTGATTCAACATCAAAACTCAACTTTTGTAACTCTGTATTACCTTCATTTTTATCTATTTTACTGTTTCGGACAATGGGTATTGCGCCATTAGCTACCATTGCACCGTGTGTTAGTTTGTTTTGTTCACATGCGCGTTTAAAACTATCTGCAAAGTAATCATAAAACTTTTCCACATCGTTATTGTTCACCATTGTTTGAAACTGTGTTTTGATGGCCCGAGAAAGCGCAATGGTAAATGTTGCGTAAGTCATTTCAGCATAGTCACTAGGAATATTACATTGCCTTGATTGATAACGAGGGTAGAGGCTTCTGAGTTTATATCCATAACTCTCTTTATTTCCCTTATCTTTAGCAAATAAATCGTAAGTTAGATGTTGGTGATCGCGAAGTTTAAATTGGGGCTGATTTATAAATAACTGTTCTTGGAGTAAGTTTAATACTTTTTGCACTCTATTGTGAAACAAAGCTGAGTTTGCACGTAAGTCTTCACCCGTGGCTAAAAACAAGAAACGTATTTTCTTACTTTTTATATCTGGTGAGTAATAAATTTTATGTGCCTCGTGATAACGAGGGTTATAAAAAAACAACATCTGCTTGTCGGTTTCTAGCTGATATGACTCATCATGAAAGCGTACAACCGGTAGTTTATCGTTTGCTAATAAATGTACATTATGCAGTTCATACTCATCACAACATGCAAATAATTGACGCGCAATACGCTCGTAGCAACAGTTTATAGTGCTAAAGCTATTATAAAATGCTTCATTAGGTATTATTTCAGCCAATAAATAGTGGTTAGCGCGTGCATTAGTTGGAATATATACACGGTGTTGATTAAGTGTCGCCATCTTAGAATCCTTATAAAGTAGGTTATTTAGCTACTATAATTGGCTTTGATGACCTAAATGTTGCGTTAAAACAAATTTTATTCATAAACAATTGAACAAGTGGATTAAAGTTAATCAATATCTAAAATAAACCTTAATCTATTGCTGTATGTTAGTGTATGTTTTTGTAATAATGCATTAGTTTTGTTATTACGTAATATTTAGAGGATCACACTCCTATGGCGGAAATTGAGAATCGCCCAAGTAACTTTATTAGAACCCGAATTGATGAAGACTTAGCAAGTGGCAAACATGCGACAACGCATACACGTTTTCCACCTGAACCAAATGGTTTTTTACATATTGGCCATGCCAAATCAATTTGTTTGAATTTTGGTATCGCAAAAGACTACAACGGTTTATGTAACCTACGTTTTGACGATACAAACCCTGAAAAAGAAGACATTAACTACGTTAACTCTATTAAAGAGGATGTACAGTGGTTAGGCTTTAATTGGGATGGCGACATAAAGTATTCTTCTAACTATTTTGATACTTTATATGGTTACGCAGTAGAGCTTATTGAAAAAGGCTTAGCGTACGTTTGTTTTTTAACTGCAGACGAAGCACGACAGTACCGCGGTACATTAAAAGAGCCAGGTAAAAACAGTCCTTATAGAGATACTTCAGTTGAAGAAAACCTAGCGTTATTTGAAAAAATGCGCGCTGGCGAATTCAAAGAAGGTGAATGTGTACTGCGTGCTAAAATTGATATGGCAAGCTCATTTATGGTGCTTCGCGATCCAATTATTTACCGTGTACGTTTTGCTCATCATCATCAAACAGCTGACAAGTGGTGCATTTACCCAATGTATGACTTCACTCACTGTATTTCTGATGCGCTTGAAGGTATTACACATTCATTATGTACATTAGAGTTTCAAGATAACCGTCGTTTATACGACTGGGTACTTGATAACATTAGTTTAGAGTGTCACCCACAGCAAATTGAGTTTTCGCGCTTAAATCTTGAATACACTATTATGTCAAAGCGTAAGCTAAATGATTTAGTAGTAAATAACTATGTAGAAGGGTGGGATGACCCTCGTATGCCTACTATTGCAGGTTTACGTCGTCGTGGTTATACACCAGGTTCAATCCGTGAATTTTGTTTGCGTATTGGTGTAACAAAACAAGAGAATATGGTTGAAATGGGCATGCTTGAAGCCTGTATCCGTGAAGACTTAAACGAAAATGCACCACGTGCAATGGCTGTACTCGATCCTGTTAAAATCGTTATTGAAAACTACGATGCAGATAAAGTTGAAACTTTATCAGTGGCTAATCACCCAAATAAAGAAGAAATGGGGCGTCGTGATGTTCCATTTACTCGTGAAATCTATATTGAACGAGAAGACTTTAAAGAAGAAGCGAATAACAAATTCAAACGTTTAGTACTTGATAAAGAAGTACGCTTACGTGGTGCTTATGTTATTAAAGCGCAGCGTGTTGAAAAAGACGAAAATGGCGAAATCACAACTATCTTCTGTACTTACGACAGCGAAACACTTGGTAAAAACCCAAGTGATGGTCGTAAAGTAAAAGGTGTTATTCATTGGGTTTCAGCACCAGAGTCTATTAGTGCAGAAGTTCGTTTATACGACCGCTTGTTTAGCGTACCAAATCCAGCAGCTGCAGAGGAATTTGAAACTACGCTAAACCCGGAGTCACTGGTTGTTTTACCTAATGCTAAATTAGAACCATCGCTTGCTAATTCACAAGCAGAGCAGGGCTTTCAGTTTGAGCGTACAGGTTATTTCTCTCGTGATTCTAAATCAGAGAACGTTGTATTTAATCAAACCGTGGGTCTTCGCGATTCATGGTCTAAAACTCAATAAGTAATACCAATTCGCTTAATTAAGTGATCTATTTTGAGGCTGGAAAAACGTGTTGATAGCTAGGCAAAAAATTCGCTATTTAGTTGTTCTAAATGAGCATTTTTTAACGCAGGTAGCGACACGTTTAGCCCCGCGAAATGATTAAGTATTATTGCGGATTGGTATAATACTTAAAATATACCCAGGATTTACTGGGTATATTTATTACTATTGTCTTTTAGGCACAAAAAAAACCTGCGCTTAGCAGGTTTTTTTATTGCTTTTAAAAGCGATATTAGCTGTTAGCGTCGCTAAATTCTTTACACGCTGCTTTATCATTACACTCACCGTATAAATACAAAGAATGGTTTGTAAGAGTAATACCATTTTCTTCAGCAATTTCTAGTTGACGACGCTCAATCATGTCATCTTCAAACTCTACCACTTTGCCACATTTCAAACATACTAAATGATCGTGGTGAGTGCTTCCAGAAAGTTCAAATACTGATTTTCCGCCTTCAAAGTGATGACGGCTTACAATACCCGCATCATCAAATTGGTTAAGTACGCGGTATACAGTTGCAAGACCAATTTCTTCACCTAGATCCAAAAGAATTTTGTAAACATCTTCAGCACTGATGTGTTGGTTATCTGGAGATTGTAAAATCTCTAATATTTTAATACGCGGTAAAGTTACTTTTAAACCGGCTTTTTTAAGTTCCAAGTTATGATCAGTCATTAAATCTGTCTCAATTTTATTTGGTTATACTAGACATCTTGCAAAGATGTACACGACACATTAGCAACAAACAGGATAACGTGCCTAAGCGTTAAGTGCAAAGAACAATTGATATATATTGCCACTAAAGCTTAAAACGCTAACTGTTTGATAATTATTTAAACAGCTAGCGATATATGCAGTAAATTAGTCAGCTAATTCACTTAAACACATTTCTTCATATACTTGAGCAGACCATGCTTTAACACGTTGTTCTGTAAGCTCTGGTTGACGGTCTTCGTCGATACCCAAACCTACAAAGTGCTTATCATCAGCCATACCTTTAGACGCTTCAAAGTCATAGCTTTCACTTGGCCAATGGCCCACAACAATAGCGCCACGTTCAGTAACAATATCGTTGATCATGCCCATTGCATCTAAAAAGTACTCAGCGTAATCTTCTTGGTCACCACAACCAAAAATAGCAACAAGTTTACCTTCAAAGTCTACTTCCTCAAGTTCTGGAAAAAAGTCATCCCAGTCACATTGAGCTTCACCGTAGTACCAAGTAGGGATACCGAATAAGATTAAATCAAATTCAGCAATCTCTTCTTTAGAGCTTTTTGCAATATCATGAACAGCCACTAGCTTTTTACCCAATTCTTTTTGGATCATTTTTGCTACGTGTTCTGTGTTACCTGTGTCACTTCCGAAAAAAATGCCTACACTTGCCATGGATTTAAAACCTTTTATGTATCAATAGCCAATCTTTCTTGTAAAATCGTTTCAATCAGCGCACTACGGCTAATATTTTGTGCATCTGCCATATCACTCAATGCTTGATATAACTGCGATGAAACTTTAAATTCAACACGCTTTAAACCACGTGCTTTATCTCTTTTTATTTGATTACGTTTATTTACCTTTAACTGCATATCCCGAGAAAGGGGATTGGTTTTAGGTCTGCCTGGGCGTTTTTCGTATTCAAATAAATCGAGTGTAGTTCTATCTGTTTCTGACTTCGCCATGCTTAACCTACACCTGCGCCTTGCCAAAATACTTGAATAAGCCCTTTAGCAATAAAGCCTGAACAACCTAAAAAGAGCACGCCCCAAACAATGTATTGTCCGAACTTTGGTACATTGCCACTTTTTAGTACGTCTTTAATTGCCATGCCGATGAATATGAAAATACCGGCTAAGCCAAAATACAACCCTAGGGTATCAAATTCGTTAATTAACTGACTGACCATCAACGTATAACCTTTAAATTAAACGGCGCGTACTATAGCATATAAATATTCATATATTTAGTGCGCTGAATTAAAAACACGCGATTAAAATTGCTTTAAACCGCAGTTAAAAAGTCATTTATCGCTTTATTAACAGCAAGAGGCTTTTGAGCATGAAGCCAATGACCTGCACCATGAATAATTTTAGCCTTGGTGTTTTTAAAGCGTGCTGTAATTGCAGTACGATGCTCGGGCAATATATAGTCAGAATCATTACCTTTGATGAAAAGAGTATCGCATAAACAAGAATTGTTTTCATTAACATTGGACGTGATTGTCGAATATTTTTCGTCAAGCACATTTAGGTTAAATCGCCATGCAAAATGACCTTCTTCATTTTTAGCGAGGCTTTTAAGTAAAAACTGTCGAACCCCCAGCTCTTCAATATAAGGCTGCATAATTGCATCAGCTTGCTTTCTATCGTCTATTGACTGCGTTGAAACTGCTTTTAATGCTTGTAATATTTTTGTGTGGCGAGCAGGGTAACTAACAGGTGCGATATCAAGTACAACCAATTTATTTACCAGTTCAGGGTGTGTTAGTGCTAATTCCATTGCGACTTTCCCACCCATAGAGTGACCAACTAAATGAGCTTTATCTATGTTTAAATGTGCTAATAACTCGACAATATCTTGAGCCATTGCAGGGTAGTTCATTTCATCACTATGAGGAGAAAGCCCGTGGTTGCGTAAATCAACGTTAATAACATTAAAGTGTTCACTTAATGGTTTTGCGATTACATTTAGGTTTTCTAATGATCCAAAAAGTCCGTGGATCAAAATAACATTAGGGCCTTGCCCTTGTTGCTTGTAATTTAACTGCATACACGCCTCCTGAAAATTTCGCCATAGTTTGCCGAGCATTGCTCTAAAAAGCAAAAAATACAGCGACTATTTATTAAATTGGGCTTTTGTTTGTTAAATCAACAACAATCTAGTAAATATTAATATGTTTACGGGAGTGCTTGTTGTAACTCGCATTTCTGATTGGTTTGGGTATAATCACACGGGAGAAAAAAATGTGACCCGTAATGACAGGAAGAACATGAAACAAATCGACATAGACGACGAGTTATATCAGTATATTGCAAGCAATACGCAAAGTATTGGTGAAAGTGCATCCACTATTTTACGTCGTTTATTAAATCTGAGCGGCGAAAAAATTCAAACCGCAAACGTAGAACTAACTCAAAATAATCAAACTGCGACTACGTCTACCGCCACATTAAAAAGCTCAGAGCTACCTGCTGCTGAGACTGCAAAAAAACAAACGCCTGTAGCTCACGCACCCGTGAAGCAAAAAAGCGATAATGTTTTTAATGTATTAAATAAAGAAGAGCTGGCAATGCAGAAGGGTGTTGTTGGGCGCTTTTTGTTTATTTTAAGTGCATTTTACCGCACACATAAAACTGATTTTTCGGCTGTACTAGATATTAAAGGGCGTGACCGTGTTTACTTTGCTACTAGTAAAGAAGCCTTAGTAAATAGCGGTAGTAGTATGAACCCTAAAAACATAACTGATAGTGAATATTGGGTTATGACAAATTCTAATACAACGCGTAAAAAAATGATGCTTCATGAAGTTGCTCTTTGCCTTGGATATAGTGCAGAGCAAGCTGAAAAAATTCGCGATTACCTGTAAGGAAATATAATGGCTATTCACTCAGGCGCAGGCAAAACTGCTCCACAATCAGCACTGGTTAACGTACCTAAATTAGTATCTGCGTATTACTTAAACG
Organism: Pseudoalteromonas sp. SG45-3; assembly: GCF_014164075.1. NCBI lineage: Bacteria > Pseudomonadati > Pseudomonadota > Gammaproteobacteria > Alteromonadales > Pseudoalteromonadaceae > Pseudoalteromonas > Pseudoalteromonas sp. SG45-3. Next base: position 95,326 of record NZ_JACJEN010000006.1, read on the forward strand.
AACCTGATCTTGAACAAAATCCAGAGCATTGTGTTGCTTTTGGTACATCAGGCCACCGTGGTTGTTCTTACGATGTTAAATTTAATGAGTCACACATTTTAGCAATTACTCAGGCTATTTGTGATTATAGAAAACAAAATGATATTTTTGGTCCGTTATTTTTAGGTAAAGACACACACGCACTGAGTGAGGCTGCATTTAATTCAGCTATTGAAGTTTTAGTTGCTAACGAAGTGCAAGTGATAACGCAAGAAAACGGTGACTTTACACCAACGCCAGTTATCAGCCACGCCATAGTTAGCCATAACAAGCTACACCCAAATGAGCTTGCAGACGGTATTGTTGTTACGCCTTCGCATAACCCTCCTGAAGATGGTGGCTTTAAATACAACCCACCTAATGGCGGACCTGCTGATACCGACGTTACTAAATGGATTGAAGACAGAGCAAATCAACTTTTATTAGAAGACTTGGTTGAAGTTGAGTTATTCCCATTCGCTAAAGCTTCACGTTCAGGCTTTATTCGCTACGAAGATTTAATGACTCCTTATATTGATGATTTAGCAAATATCGTTAATTTAAAAGCCATTAGCGATGCAGGTATCAAAATTGGTATTGATCCACTAGGTGGTTCAGGTATTAATTTTTGGCCTGTTATTGCTAAAAAATATAATTTAGATTTAACCGTCGTTAATGATGTTGTTGATCCACGTTTTGCTTTTATGCCACTTGATAAAGATGGCAAAATTCGTATGGATTGTTCATCACCTTATTCAATGGCGAACCTTATTGCATTAAAAGATGATTTTGATGTGTCTATTGGTAACGACCCTGACTACGATCGCCACGGTATTGTAACGCCAGATGGTTTAATGAATCCAAACCACTTTTTAGCAGTGGCAATTGATTACTTACTTAAACACCGTGATTGGAATGAAACAGTAGAGATTGGTAAAACACTGGTTTCTAGCTCTATGATCGATAAAGTAGCAGCGCGCAATAATCGTAAAGTAAAAGAAGTACCCGTAGGCTTTAAATGGTTTGTTGAAGGCTTAAGCAAAGGCAAGCTTGCTTTTGGTGGCGAAGAAAGCGCAGGTGCTGCATTCTTACGTTTTGATGGCTCTGTATGGTGTACAGATAAAGACGGCTTTATTATGGGACTACTTGCTGCAGAAATACTTGCAGTAACAGGTAAAACTCCATCAGCGCTTTATAAAGAACTAGAACAAGAGTTTGGTTCTCCAATTTATAAACGCCTTGATGCACCGGCCTCAAGCGGCCAAAAGTCACGTTTAAAAGCATTGAGTGCTTCTGATGTTAAAGCAGATACACTTGCTGGCGAACCTATTTTGCAAAAACTGACTCATGCACCAGGTAACGATGCGGCAATTGGTGGTTTAAAAGTGGTCACTGAAAATGGCTGGTTTGCAGCGCGTCCATCAGGTACTGAAGATATTTATAAAATATACCTTGAATCATTTAAAGGTGAAGAGCATTTAGCGTTACTTGAAAAAGAAGCTAAAAAGCTTGTAGATTCAGTTATAAGCTAACTTAATCTAATAATTTTAAAACGGCTGATTTATTCAGCCGTTTTTGTTTCTATACCTCTACCTTGTGCATATATATGCATAAGAGTTTACTCTCACATTATTTTTAAAGGGCTTATTACATGTCAGCCAATCCATCTTACTTAAATGAATTAAAACAAACGGGCGATTTTTTAACGCTTAGTCGTGACAACGAATGGCATTTAGATGCAGGTGAATTTGTTTTAGATAATGGAACTCGTGTAAATATACACGATACCGGTGTAATTGAGTTTCAACCTGCTGTTAAAACAAGCAAAGATGTAATTTATTCAAGCGCTGTACACGGTAACGAAACTGCGCCAATTGAAATTTGTGATACGCTCATTAAACAAATTATAAAAGGTGAGCTAGTCCTTAAGCAGCATGTTTTATTTATTTATGGTAATCCACAATCAATTAATATTGGCCTGCGTTTTGTAGAAGAAAACTTAAATAGATTATTTAATGGTCACCATACAGTTGAAGGTGTACCAATGAATAATGAACGAAACCGCGCTGCAAAGCTTGAGCAATACGTAAGTGACTTTTATGCCCGTGGCCAGCAAGGCAGTAGCCGATGTCATTACGACTTACACACTGCAATTAGAGGCTCTAAAAACGAAAAATTTGCTGTGTATCCATTTTTACATGGTAAGCCATGGAAAAAGTCACAGTTACAATTTTTATTGAGCTGTGGTGTAAATACCGTACTTATGATGAAATCACCCGCAACAACGTTTAGCTATTATTCGTCGTTTGTTCATGGTGCAGACTCGTTTACGGTAGAGCTGGGTCAGGTTAAGCCATTTGGCCAAAATGATATGGCCCGCTTTGAAAAAACAAAGCAAACATTAACTGCATTAATTAGCCAAAATGAAGTTAAATACCCTGATTTTAATGCAAGTGAGTTTGAGTTATTTGCAGTGCACCGCACAATCAATAGAACGCAGGATGATTTTAGTTTCCCTTTTTCTGATGATGCTGAGAACTTTAGTGGCTTTGCGAAAGGTGAACTACTTGCAACCGACGGTGATACAGCGATTTACGCTGACGTTGAAGGTGAGGCTATTATATTTCCAAATGCGAGCGTAGCATTAGGGCAAAGAGCACTGCTTACTGTTATTCCAATGGATATAGATAGCAATTTCGTTTAATTAAACTCATCAGACCACTACTGGCTTCAAGTTAACTATTTGATTACTATTAATTAAAGTAACCGTATCATTAACTTGCCACTTATTTAACCTGTATTTGCTTTTGTTTCGTCCCAGATGTATTGAATAACACTTTACGTTAACGTAAAGTGTTGGCAGCTTTAATTAAAGATAGTGCAGATGTTGCAAAGTTTAACCAGCAACAATCACCCACAATAATAATTTAAAGGGGCACTGTTTTACCGACAACAAAAGAAGGTAGGTTATGAGTAATCCAAATAACGTATCGCTGAATATTAACCACGAGCTTGAATTTATTGATGGCCAAGCACTTAATATTCCAACCCTTAGTATTTTAACTGAGGACGGCGACATTCATCCTAGTGCAACCGCACCTGATATTTCAAAACATACCGCTATTAAGTTATATGAAACAATGCGTTTTATACGTTTGTTAGATGAACGTATGCAAGGCGCGCAGCGCCAAGGTCGTGTTAGTTTTTATATGCAATGCCTAGGCGAAGAAGCCGCAGTTACAGCCTCTGCTGCTGCACTTGATCAAGATGATATGATCATGGCTCAATATCGTGAACAAGCTGCACTACATTATCGTGGTTTTACACTCGATCAATTTATGAACCAAATGTTCTCAAATGAATTGGATTTAGGTAAAGGTCGCCAAATGCCAATCCATTATGGCTCTAAAGCGCTAAACTACATGACGATTTCATCGCCACTGGGTACGCAAATACCACAGGCAACAGGTTATGCATATGGTCAAAAAATAAAGCATATCGACGCTAATACGGGTGAGCTTGCAAGCACAATTGATAACGTGACTATTTGTTACTTTGGTGAAGGTGCTGCATCAGAAGGTGACTTTCATGCGGGCTTAAATATGGCGGCTGTTCACAAAGCGCCGGTTATATTTTTTGCACGTAATAACGGCTATGCCATATCTACCCCTGCTGATGAACAGTTTAAAGGCGATGGTATTGCGTCGCGTGGTGTAGGTTATGGTATTAAAACAATTCGTGTTGATGGCACAGATGCACTTGCTGTGTATGCAGCGACCAAAAAAGCACGCGAAATAGCCTCAACACAAGGTGAGCCTGTGCTTATTGAATCGATTGCTTATCGATTAGGCGCGCATTCTACATCAGACGATCCCAGTGGTTATCGCTCTAAAGATGAAGAGGCAAATAATCAAATCTGTCCTATTGATAAATTTAGAAAATGGTTGGTCAAGCAAGATTGGTTAAACGAAGAAGACGATATAAAAGCAAAAGAGTCGATTCGTGAAGAAATTTTAGCAGCGCTTAAGCGTGCTGAAGTTGTTGACAAGCCCGCTTTAGAAGAATTGGTATCTGACGTTTACGATACAGCAATTCCATTATTGCAACGTCAGTACGAGCAATTAAAAGAACATATAAAACAGCATCCAGATGCTTACCCAGTAACTGCAGGGAGAATTAAGTAATGGCTAAAATGAACATGCTCCACGCAATTAACTCTGCCCTCGATATTACGATGAACGAACACCCTCAAGCCTGTATTTTTGGCGAAGATGTTGGTTACTTCGGTGGTGTATTTAGAGCAACATCAGGTTTGCAAGAAAAGTACGGTAAGCATCGCGTTTTTAATACGCCTTTAACCGAACAAGGTATTTTAGGCTTTGCTAATGGTTTAGCGGCATTTGGTGCGCCTGCATTGGCAGAAATTCAATTTGCTGATTATATTTTCCCAGCGTTTGATCAAATAGTAAATGAAGCCGCTAAATTTCGTTATCGCAGTGGTAATGAATTTAATGTAGGTAACTTAACTATTCGTACGCCTTATGGCGGTGGTATTGCTGGTGGCTTATATCACTCGCAATCACCCGAAGCTTATTTTGCACATACACCGGGCTTAAAAGTGGTTGTACCGCGTAACCCTTATCAAGCTAAGGGTTTATTACGTGCCTCTATTAAAGATGATAACCCTGTCATATTTTTTGAGCCTAAGCGTTTATATCGTGCATCAACAGGCGAAGTGCCAGAAGAAGATTATAGTATTGAATTAGGCACGGCTGAAGTAGTACAAGAGGGTACCGATATTACGCTTTTAGCGTGGGGTGCTCAAATGGAGATTATTGAAGAGGCAGCACAGCAAGCAAGCGAGCAAGGTATAAGCTGTGAAGTAATAGATCTTCGTAGTATTTTACCATGGGATGTTGAAACGATTGCTAAATCGGTTATTAAAACCGGCCGTTTAATCGTGAGCCATGAAGCGCCTATAACTAATGGCTTTGGTGCCGAGATAGCAGCAACAATACAACAAGAGTGTTTCTTGCATTTAGAGTCGCCAATTTTACGTGTATGTGGTCTAGATACACCATACCCGTTGGCACTTGAAAAAGAATACGTACCGGACGCACTAAAAGTGTTGGCTGCAATTAAACAATCAATGGATTTTTAGGGGTTACCATGGCGAAAGATTTTATATTACCCGATATTGGTGAAGGCATTGTTGAATGCGAAGTTGTTGAGTGGCTAGTTCAAGAAGGCGATACCGTATCTGAGGACCAGCCAATTTGTGATGTGATGACAGACAAAGCATTAGTACAAATTCCAGCAGTGCATGATGGCATTATTTCAAAGCTATATTATCAAAAAGGTGAAATTGCTAAAGTACATGCTCCTTTATTTGCTATGGATGTAACTGGTGATAGTACGAGTAATGAAGTAGTAGAAGAGCCTGTTCAAGCTGAAAATCAAACTAATAACAATGCATCTGATGTAGTTGAAGACTTTATACTACCAGATATTGGTGAAGGTATTGTTGAGTGTGAGATTGTTGATTGGTTAGTCGCAGAAGGCGATGAAATAGAAGAAGACCAAGCGGTTTGTGACGTAATGACCGACAAAGCATTAGTACAAATTCCGGCAAAATATACAGGCACAGTAAAAAAACTATATTACCAAAAAGGTGAAATAGCAAAAGTACATAGCCCGTTGTTTCAAATGACAATTGCAGGCAGTGCAGTAAAGCCAAATGTTGATATAAACCAAGCGGTCGTAAAGGCTCAAACTAATGCCGTCGCAGAAAAAGTTGCCTCTGTTAAAACGCAGCAAACTGCAAAGGTTATCAATCAAAAAGCGGTGGCGTCGCCTGCAGTTCGTCGTAAAGCACGTGAGCTAGATGTTGATTTAACGTGCGTACCAGGTAGTGGAAAAAATGGACGTATTTACAAGCAAGATATTGAAGAGTTTGTAAAAGGCGAAGTGCCAAATACTATTGATACTTCACCGCTTAATAGCGATGCTTCTCAAAGTGCAGTACAAAACCAAACACAGAATCAAAGCGGTGGTGTACGAGTAGAGCAAATTAAAGGCATTAAAGCGGCCATGGCCAAGCAAATGGTGGCATCGGTTTCAACTATTCCGCACTTTACGTTTAGTGATGAAATAGACTTAACACAGCTTATAGCTTTGCGCAGCTCCTTAAAAGAGCAGTACAAAGCACAAGGCGTAAAGCTCACCATGATGCCATTTTTTGTAAAAGCACTCTCGCTAGCAATGAAAGAGTACCCTGTACTTAATTCAAAAGTGAATGATGATTGCTCAGAGCTTTCCTATTATAACGATCATAATATTGGTATAGCAGTTGATTCAAAAATTGGCTTGTTAGTGCCTAATATTAAGTCGTGCCAGAGTAAGAGCATTGTTGATGTGGCTAATGATTTAACCCGCTTAACTCATTCTGCGCGAGAAGGGCGTGTTGCACCTGATGATTTAAAAGGTGGGACAATTAGTATCTCTAACATTGGTGCGATTGGCGGCACTATTGCGACGCCTATAATTAATAAACCAGAAGTAGCTATTGTTGCGCTTGGTAAACTACAGCATCTACCGCGTTTTGACGAAAGTGGGCAGGTTGTGAGTAAAGCGATAATGCAAGTAAGTTGGTCTGGCGATCATCGTGTTATTGATGGCGGCACTATTGCACGCTTTAATAACCTATGGAAATCGTACTTAGAAAATCCTTCGGCAATGATGATGGCTATGAGTTAATAATATAATTGTTTAAACCTAGGGCGTGTTGTTCTTTGATGATTGAATTTGCAGCAGTATGTTTGGTTTTTAGGCAAGGCAGAGCCTATGAAGTGTGGTTACTCCCCATAAGTAGGCGATTACGCAGCATAAAAGCCAAACATGCGCTGCCCTTCGGGTTCTGCCTAGGGGCGAAACTCTTTGTTGCTCGGTTTTTACTTAGCCGACTAGGTTACAAACCTCGCGCCGCGATTAAATCGCCCCTAGATTGAACAAATTACAATCCGCAAAGGTCAACACGCCCTAATAAAAAAACCAGCAATTTGCTGGTTTTTTGTTTTAAATGAGTCTGTTTTTATTTAAGATACATGTGTTACTAAAAAGTAATAAAGTTAACCCCGTTAGGGAATATAAAAAAATAACACTAAGGAAATTTCATGGAACATTATATGAACGCGCTTCGCAGCTACGCGGATTTTTCAGGCCGTAATCGTCGTAAAGCATATTGGATGTTTGTATTATTTAACTTCATTTTTTCGGTAGTTTGTAATGCGATTGATGGTGTACTAGGTACAATGTTCATTGGCTCTATTTATAGCTTAGCGCTATTAATTCCTGGCTTAAGTGCTGGTGCACGTCGCCTTCATGATACTGGTCGTTCAGGCTGGTGGCAGTTACTTTGGTTAGTGCCAGTAATTGGTTGGATTGTTTTAATTGTTTTTCTTGCACAAGACTCACATGAAGGTGAGAACGATTATGGCCCAAATCCAAAAGAACTAGCTGCAGAGCCAGCAGCCGTATAAATAAAATAAGTTAACATCCTAAAAGCTCAGCAATAGCTGAGCTTTTTTGTTTATGGCAATTTTAACTTAAAAAGTAAAGGCCATAGCCAACGGCCAAAGCAGGAATAGATGTATACACAGTCGCAATTACAGCCGCTTTAGGTGCCATTGCAATTGCAGGAAATAACGCATCACCATCGTTAGATATTGCATTAGCAGTTAATGCACTAAATGGAATGATCCCCTGAATATATAACGTAGTAACAATTATTTGCGGACCACAACCGGGTAAAAAACCAATCACCACAGCAATAAGTGGCGCTAAATAAGCATAATGTGCAAACCAGTTTTTTAAATCAAGCCCTGCAATATTTACTAAAATCTCAAACAACATAAACGATGCCACTACCCATGCGGTCACAAAGTGTGTGTCTTGAAGTACTTTAATAATTTTAGAAGGTGGATTACATTCATCGTCTTCTGAGGTTACTTCTTTATAGCTTTCACCTTTAGAAGAATACGCCCATATAGTTACAGTAAATAACGCCATTGCAGCACCAAAAATACTAATACTTGTGCCTGTGTATTTTCCAAATTGATCAAAGTTGACATTAAATGCAATTAAAAAAGCAATAATGAGGCTTGGAATAATAGCGAACATCCAAACGGGTTTGCTTATTTTAATTATACTAGTTGGCAATACTTTAACTTGGTGTTTTTGTTCTTGCTTTGTTGGGCGTAAAAAGTCTTTTGCATGAAGGGCGTTTACTATAACACCACAAAGCGTGCCTACTACTAAGCCAATGGCCATTATGGTTAAACCTTCAGTAGGGCGAGTGGCAAGGAGTAAAAATGCGGCATCTCCCATTGTAGCTGTTAAAACAGCAACAATAGCCCCAAAACTTGCTTGGCCTTTTGTAAACTGGGTAACCACTATTATTGCACCACCACATCCAGGAAGGGCACCTAAAACGGCAGCAAAAAATATTTCTAATACCGGCGATTTAGCACTTAAATAACTAAGCTCTAATTGAGGTAAATGCTCTATGGCGTAGTAATAAATTAATAATGTAGCAGCAACAAATACGCTAACTTGAAAAAAAGCATCACTTAGTGCTGTTATTGTAATTTCACGAAGTGATGGCACAGCTAAGCATACCAGTAAAAAAAGTGGTAATAATAAACGTTTATTTTGGCTAACAAAGCGTTTAGAAGCGGGCGTAATAAATCCTATTTGAGAGAGTAAAATCATACAGTGTTACCAATTAAATAAACTTAGTAACACTGTATATTTTAATTAAATGATAATCAATATCATTTACATCCATTTAAATCGATTACTCTCTTTGAGTTTTTCGATGTTAAACCAATGCTACTTACGTTGAAATTCTGAGCTTGCATTCCACGTTGGCCATTGCTCTTGCTCCGAAATATCAAAACCTACTTTATAAAACAATTGTAAGTCTTGCACAGCACCCGATAAATCCCATTCGTCACGGTAACGATCACACGGTTGATGATAACAACCGCGAAGTACTAAACTCATGCGTTTACGGTAATTAGCTGTTTCTTCATCAGCAGCCACAGTACCACCGCCTGCATACATTGCCGGAATACCCATATTTGCAAATGCAAAGTGATCAGAGCGGTAGTAACCACCCGATGATGGTTTAGGATCGCCAGATATTGTTCTGATTTGCTCTTTTGCTGCAGTTGCTAAAAACTCATCCATTTGTGACTTACCAATACCGACCACATTCATGTCTTTTACTTTGCCTAATAAATTTAAGCTATCCATGTTTATGTTAGCGACTGTTTTATTAGCTGCAATCACTGGATTAGCTGCATAGTATTTAGAACCTAGTAAGCCTTGCTCTTCAGCAGTTACTGCTAAAAATGTCATTGAGCGGCTAGGGTGCTTTGGTAATTTAGTAAAGGCTTCAGCTACTTCAATTAGCCCAGCGGTACCCGTTGCATTGTCGTGAGCACCGTTATAAATTTGATCGCCTTTACGTGTTTTATCTGTACCTAAGTGATCCCAATGCGCCGAGTAAATAACATGCTCATCTGGTTGCTCGCTTCCTGGTAACGTAGCGATAAAGTTATACGACACTGATTTTTTAATCGTATTTTTAACATTAACAGAAGCAGTTAAATCGCCCATATCAACATGGTAAGCACCTTTAGCAGCATTTGTTTTAACGGTATCAAAATCTAGACCTGCTTTAGTAAAAAGCTCTTTTGCTACGTCAGTTGTAATCCAGCCTTCAACGGCTACGCGGTCCATATTGTTGTTTTCTTTTTGAAAACCAAACTGCTCACCGCTCCACGAGTTTTCAACTACTGACCATGGGTATGACGCAGGTGCTGTTTCATGAATAATAATTGCTCCAGCTGCACCTTGTCGACTTGCTTCTTCATATTTGTATGTCCAACGACCGTAATAAGTCATCGCGTCGCCAGTAAATAAAGTAGGGTCTTTTGTTGCAAAGCCCGGATCGTTAACCAGCATTACAACCGTTTTACCTTTAATGTCTAATCCTTCGTAATCATTCCAATTGTATTCAGGTGCGTTAACGCCGTAGCCCACAAATACAAGTTCAGAATTTTCTATGCCTTCTTGTGCGCTTATGCGGCTGCTACCCATAACCATGTCTTTTTTGTATTGATAGTCTTTACCACCAATACTTAATACCATGTTTGCATCAGCCTCAAGCGACACAAGTGGAACTTCTTGTAAGTAGCTGTCGCCATTACCTGGCTCTAAACCTAGGGCTTTAAACTGCGCAGTTAAATAATCAAGCGTTAGCTTTTCGCCAGGTGATGAAGGAGCACGGCCACCAAACTCATCCGATGCGAGTACTTTTACATGTTTAGCCAATTCATCAGCTTGAATACTGTTATAACCATTTGTTACATCAGTAGGTGTAATACTTGTTGTTGCGCAACCTGCTAAAACAGCAGTAGCGAGGAGTGTGAGAGAGAAATAATGTTTCATGTCAGCTCTTTTTTTGTTTTAAGTTGTGATTAGTATATTAACTTCTATTAAGTAGAACCAGTTTTTGCGGTAAACTTCTCGTAAATTATAGGCATAAATTGTTAAAGGTTTAAATGAAGCGTTTTACTCCCCCCGAGCAGTGGCAAATCAGTAGTTTAGAAACAGGTGCATTTGCGCATTTACGTGAGCTATTTAAAGTTAACGAACTAACAGATTGGCCGGCGCCGCAGTGGTTTTCTCCATTTTTAACTGCTATTAATGAGAATAATATTCCTATTACTTTTGAAGATGATGCAAAGGTAGACTTTGGCGAGCGGTATTACGAGCAAGTAATTTTTGAAACGGGTGTTGTACCTACACGAAGTGAAAATTGGCATGACTTATTTGGTGGGTTTATATGGTGTTTATTTCCAAAAACCAAAGCGTTAATAAACCATAGACATGTGCAAGATATAGCTGAGCATGGACTGCAACAGCGTACTAAGCATCGTAATGCACTAACGCTTTTTGATGAGTGTGGTGTTGTATTAGCTATAAGTGAGAGTAAATGGCAGCAGTGGCTTTGCGATCACCAATGGAAAACTGCATTCGTTGAACACAAACATGAGTGGGGTAAAACAATAAAACCTTTTATGTTTGGTCATGCTAATTATGAAATGCTAACAAAGCCTTATATAGGTTTAACGGGTAAAGCGTTATTTGTTTGTGTACCGAATGAAATATTTTGTAAAGATTTAGTAACTCAATACCAGTACCTTGACCAAGCCCTTTATGAGATGATTAATACAGATAACTGCTTAGCCGATAACAAAAAGCTTTCACCGCTGCCTTTATTAGGTGTGCCAGGCTGGCATGACGAAAACAAAGATGACTCTTTTTACAACAATACAGATTATTTTAGAGCGAAACGAAGGATGCGAACATGATAGAAGTTGCTGGGCTTAAAAAGAAATTTAAGCTAACTAAAGATCACAAAAAAAATAAAATAGATGACATCGATCCTCGTGAAGATAAAGACTACTTTCACTCAGTACGAGACGTTAGTTTTAGTTGCGCTAAAGGTGAGGTACTTGGATTGCTCGGCCCAAATGGTGCGGGTAAAACGACGACACTGAGAATGATTTCAACCGCGTTAAAGCCCGATGAAGGCTCAATAACGATTGCCGGAAACGATATTGTAAAAAAACCGCTACTGGGCCGTAAGTCTATTGGATTTTTATCAGGCTCTACGGGGTTGTATGGCCGCTTAACTGTAAAAGAAAACATAGAGTATTTTGCAAAGCTTCATGGCATGAACAAAAGCGATATTGCATCGCGTTGTGATGAGCTATTTACATTGCTAGACATGCACAAATTTGTAGATAAACGGGCAGAAAACCTTTCAACGGGGATGAAGCAAAAAGCAAATATAGCGCGTGCAGTTGTTCATCGCCCAGCAGTTGTGGTACTTGATGAGCCAACAACGGGCCTAGATATTATGACCACACAAACCGTTATTAAATTTATCAAAGGTTTAAAGGCGCAAGGGACGCCTGTTATTTTCTCAACCCATCATCTAGATGAAGTAGCCCTTTTATGTGACCGTGTCGCTGTAATTAACGAAGGAATTAGCTGTTTTGACGGGACAGTAGAAGAGTTTAAACAAGCAGGTAATAGTGATGAGCTTAATCAAGCGTTTATGAATATATTAACGGAGAAACATGATGTTTGAGGTATTTAAAAAGGAATTAAGAGAGTTATTACGCGATAAAAAAACGCTATTATTTGTTGTCGCGCTTCCTGTTGCTATATTTCCGTTATTGTTTGCCGTAATGGCATTTATAAGCTCGCAAGCTGCAATGGACGCTGAGCAAAAAGTAAATACTTACGCGATAATCAACGGTGAATACGCACAAGAGTTTACAGATAAAGTGTTTTATCACAAAAGTTTTGAGCTTTATAAAGGGGATAAAACCTTTAACAATATAGATGAGCTTAAAGCAGGTGTAATCGCTGGCGATATTGATATGGGTATTTATTTACCAAGTCATGCTGTGCAAACATTGGACGATGGAAAACAAAGCCAGTGGCAGGTTGTTTTTAACGATTCAAAATCTATCAACTTTTTATTCGAACGCGTTAAAGAGCTCGCAAAAGAATACAGTGACGTGCTGCAAACTCAAAAGCTAATCAGTTTTGGTATTGAAGAGTCTGTTCAAAAATCTATTCTTAATCCAATTGAAGTCATAAAAGTAGATACCGCCGATAAACGTGAAAACCTTGGCGAAAAAATTGGCGGTTTTTTACCTTACCTACTTATTCCATTAGTATTGATGGGGGCAACTTATCCCGCTATTGATTTAGGCGCTGGCGAAAAAGAACGCGGCACACTAGAAACACTCCTACTTACACCTATTACGCGTACAGAGCTGGTGCTTGGTAAATTTATAACCTTGTTAACTACATCCATTGCCTCCACAACCATAACCGTCTTAAGTATGGGCTGTTGGATAGCATTGGCGCTCGCATTTGCCGATCTTGATTTTATTAAAGCCGCGTTTAGTACATTAGCAGTTACCGATTTACTAATGATATTTGTACTATTGTTACCTGTTGCAGCTATATTTTCGGCCTTAGCTCTGGCTATATCTATCTATGCTCGCACGTTTAAAGAAGCGCAAAATTATATGGCACCACTTAGTATGGGCGTATTTTTCCCGATTATTATTTCAATAATGCCAAATATGGAACTCACTGCTAAAACAGCATTCATTCCTGTTACAAACGTAGCATTAGCAATTAAAGAAATAGTAAAAGGGACTGTTGATTACACATTTGTAGGCTTAATATTTTTAGCCACTGCAATCATTGCTGCTGGACTATTGGCATTTTGTGTTAAGTGGTTTAACCGAGAAGATGTATTATTTAGGTAAGAATTTATTGGTAATAAAAAGCATCACTTTAGTGATGCTTTTTTGTTTTTGAAGCCAATTTTTAAAGTGGTTTGTATTCGGTGATTAAATAGTTTAAATTTATTGGCTGAACTATGGATTATAAAACAAGGATGGATTCTTGAAAACACCACTATTTTGCCTCTCGCTATTGAGTGTTAGCTGTGCTTTTAGCTCGCTAACCTACACAACACCATTACAAGCAAAAACCATTCAACCAACTTCTCAGTTAGGAACTTGGCAAAACAAAGATGAAGATGGCGATGGTGTGCCTGATGAGCAGGATGACTATCCGTTTGATGCTGCTAAAACTACAATGTCGGTTGTTCAAGAACAAGAGTTTAATAATAACGTTGGCCAAGCAAACCCAGTTGGGAATATACCTTTTAAAGCGGCGGGGGTTATTGCTAAAAATGTAGATATAGATGATTTTAAATTTAATATCCCCAGCTCAATGCTATTTGAAGACTTATCAGTGACGTTTATACTTTTTAAAGATGATTCACGTTTTACACCGTCTTTAACGATTATTAATAATAATGGCGATGTTATTTCTTCTATACCAACAAACATTGAACACATTGGTAAAGTCGGTCAGGTTATTACCTTCTCGCCTAAGCAAGCGGGTGAATATAATTTAAGTATTACTGATAGAAACAACTTAGGTGCAGATAGCTTTACATATACGGTACATGCGTTTATTGATATAGATAAAGACGCAGTTCCCACAAACAAAGAGCTTGCTTTGGGAATGAACCACCTTGGGCAACATACAGATGCTGATAAAATACCCGATGGAAATGAGTACCATATTTATACAGCTAACTTTATCTTTAGTCATGATGTCGACAATGATGGTACTCCAAACTGGCTTGATTTAGACAGTGATGATGATGGCATTACTGATGCTATAGAACAAACCTACGATTTAGATGGTGATAAAAAACCAGCCTTTATTGACTCAGATAGTGACAATAATGCAGTTTTAGATTCAGATGAATTAAACTTAGTTGAATTTATCCGTTATGACTTTGATGGTGATGGCATCCCTAATTTTTTAGATACTGACGACGATGGCGACTTTTTGTTTGATGAAAATGATCCGCAGCCACTAGAAAAACTAATTGGTATAAATAACTTATACCCATCAAATACCCCAGTCATTAGCTCTGCAACATATTCTCATAGTGACGAAGCAGTATTTATTAACAAAGTTAGGCCGTTTTTCCCTGCTAATTTAAATGCAGAAAACCTAAAAGGTGATGCGGCACATTTGGTAATGTTAAAAGGGGATGACAAACAGCCAGTCGTTAATTTACCAGTGACGATTACATCAGAGAATAAAATTGAATTTGTTATACCTAATTATCCAAAGGTAGCGTTGGGCGGAGAACCCATTACATTTTTTCTAGCTATAGATGGCTATAAAACCAACAGTATTGATGCCACATTACTGCATCCAAAAACACCAGTTGTTACAGGCATTCCGATTAAAAATGTAGTTGAAGGCGATAAAGTATCAATAACTGGTGCAAATTTAGAAAGTGGTACTGCATTAGTTTTTGCAGATGGCCCAACAATTCAGTTGGATTATATAGACGATACTAATGCTAATTTTATCGTGCCTAGTGATGTTGGTACAGGCTGGTTTAGCTTACAAAATGTATATGGTGAAAGTAACTACTCAAGTATCAAAAAAGAACACGTTATATCCCTAAAGGTTGTCATGCCTGATTACTTACATATTAAGGGACCTTTTTATGTAGATAATTTAGACGGAGAGTTTTATGGCATTAATGCTTTTAATAACGAACAGGTACAAATAAGCTCAACCACTGATTATATTTCTCTTTATTACAAAAACGGCATTCGATTATTCCAAAGTTACATAGCCGATGATAGCCAAATAGAGCTAAGTGTTGATAGTACGCTTAAATCTTTTGTTTTACGTGCTTTTGCATATCAAAACAAAGTTGAGAATGTCCAACAGTTAAAAAATAAAATAAGTGATTTAGTATCATACAAAGAGTTTAAATACTGGTATGAAGAAAATTTAAGGCAAGAGTCGATTGACGCATTTTTAAAAGATGACTCTTATAGCATTATTGGTAAAGCCACAGCAGTAGCCGATGATCTTTATAAAAAACTAAAAAGTGAACGTAAAAATAATAATTAAGAGTATATAAAAGGAACGTTATGTTAAAAAAAACCATGTGTGTATTGCTTGGTTCATTAGTTTTGCAAGGGTGTGTAGACTCATATTCAGTTAATGATGTTATTGAAGGTTCTGTCGAACTAAAGCCCGATATTGGACTGTTAAATTATAAAGTGAGTGTTGAAGGTCTAGAGCGTGGTTGTTATATATACCTCTCTAAACCAGATAATGACTTTTGGCATGTAGAAGATCAACAAAAAATGTTACAGGGAGTTTCTTGTTTTAATAATAAGCGAAAGTTATTTGCTCAAGCACCTGACGTTAGTAGTTTTACTTGGACAGAGGCTGATGGTGGATTTAATTTTACTATGGATGCCACAGCAATCAGTGTAGATGAGGAAAAGCTTAATGTTTACACAACGTCCCCCTTATTTGTTCCGTTCACAAAGGATTTAAAATGAAATCACAATTAATAGCCTTTTCTAGCATTATGTTTTTAAGCACATCAGCTTTTGCAGATGAATCAAATGTGAATTTTCCTGCTAAGGATAATCAAGATCCATTATTTATAAAGAAGTGCGAAGAGTTTAGAAAAGCAAAAGCTGATAAAGACATTGATACCTTGATGTCTTTTGTACCAAAGCATTTCAAAGATACTGAGGACGAAAAAAAACGCGCTATCGCATACTTGAGTAAAAAGGCAGAAAAGTTTCAAAAGTATGTAACAAGCCCTGAATTCGAGGTTTTATCTCAAAAATTATCAACTGAATCGAAATCTAATTATGCACAGGTTGATATAAGAGCCCAGTATGGTGAAAAAAAATTCGTGTCTGACGGCTGTGTATTTGAACTTACCAAAGAAGATGGTTGGATAATCATTATTGCGTCTAGTTAATTAGCTTTTGACTACTTTAAGTATTTATATGTTATTAGAGTATGTAACTAAGCATACTCTTTTTGTTTAAAGAGGGAATTTTGGCTAATTCAATTATATTAAAATCACTATTAGAAACGATTAAATGGCTTTTCATTTGGCTAACGGTAGCAGGGCTTGTGCTAGGTGTTTTAAGTCAAGGCTTTATTTTTGATACAAGCGATGGGCTTGACGTTTTATTAATTATTGTGCTTTTGATGTTTCAACACCGGTTAAAGTTTGATGAACACAATAATCAAATAGATATAAAGTTGGGGGCTTATTTTTTTAAGAAAGAAATCTTCACGTATAGTCACCACTCCATTGATACAAACAGTATAAACACAATATCGTTTAGAGCAGATAAAGCTGTAAATATCATAGATATTAATTACACCTCAGCACAAGGCAAATTGAGCACTTATACGTTTAGGTGTTTCAAGCAAGACAAACAAGCACAGCTAGTAGTGAGTAAACTCTCAACCGTTGAGCGCGTTTATACTGCTAAACGTGAAGAGGCCGAGGCTGAAAAAACAAACTCAGCAACAGTAAACAAATTTTCAAAAATATTCCCACAAAATACTATTTTAGGTAATGCTGAGGCTAAAAATAATATTCCTATACTTAGATGCGCGCTACCACTCCCTGATAGTAAGAAAAACTTAGTTCATTTCATTGTTGTGTGTTTTGCTTTGCTTTCGCTATTTATTGCGTTCTCATCACAAAACTGGAAACCTTCTTTTGCATTTTTAGTAATAACTTATGCAAGTTATTACTTCGCTAGGGTTATTGTTTGTAATAAATACTATTTTATAAAAACAGCGCCCTTAAGCTCCATTATCATAAACGATGATGAGCTTTATTTACCTGCATTATTATTTACCGATCAAAAACCGCGTACATTAACTAAGCAGGATATTATTAGCATTGAGGCTAAGTGGAATTACGATTACGACTCAGTTGAAGGAGCAATTGGAAGAACAACTAAAAGGTCGCATTTAATCTCACTAGTATTTAGTACAACAAAGGGGCAGAGTATCCCACTGTCTCATTGGAGTGTTGATAGTAAAACACTTGTGTTTTCATTATTAAAATATAAATATCCAGTATCGTTAGACAGAACAAGCCAAATGGTTTACCCATTTAAACTTCACGTAGGGCTATTCGTTTTTTTGTTTATACTCATTATACTTGTTATGAGCCTGCCAAAAATTATATCTACTTAATGATAGGTACTTTTGTATAGGCGCTGATTACAGTTCAATGCAGCGTGGTCACGCCGTTTTTAGGTTGCTAACTTTTAAGGATAAAGTTTTGAAAAATATATTTAAATTTATAGTCGTTCTTACCGCAAGTTTGTGTGGTTATGCACACGCACAAAATAACCTTTCACTCAATTATCAAGTCACTAAAGAGTTAACTCATTTTGCATACATTAAAATAAAAGTCACCGATAAATACCTTCGTACAGACTATGTTTTGCCAAATAAAACCTTTACAGAAATGACTATTAAAGATGATGGACAATATATTTTAGATCATCAAAAAAATATCGCATACAGATTAGATTATGCTTTAAATAAAGAAAATAGTGATAAAGCTCTTACTGATATGATGAAATATGCGCCAGGATTTACTAAAGAACAAATTTATGAAATGAGCTTAGATCCTAAAAACGACCCTAATAATTATATCGCCTACGAAAAGGAGGGCGAAAATTTATTTATAGGGTATTTTGATGATGAAAAAGTCCAAACAGTAAAAACGAGCTCATTCCCAAGCCAATTTCTATCATCTGCTGAATATACTTGGCTTTTAAAACGAGCACGAGAAGATACTTATTTTGGAAAAACGTTTGTTGGTTTTTTAGATGTGCCTTTAATAGACTTTATGCGTAAATTTAAATATGAAACAAATCAAATACCGACAGAAATATCACTGCATGATGAAGGCAAAGCTGTTTTTTTAAAGACTGTTAGTAACAGTGAAATAGATGAAGGTGAACTTAAAATAGACCCTAAGTTTATGATTAAAGACATAACGCATGAATCGATTCAATTTTTGAAGAATTTAGAAAGTATTGCTAGGGAACAAGGAGTAATAGAATGAAAAAAACCACAAAAAAACACATTAGATTAATGGCTGCGTCACTTATTGGTTTAATGCTTTTGAGTTATGGGCTCTTAGCAATGACTCTTGATACTGAGTCTAATCCAATAATCAACTATATCTGTATAGGAGGAGGGTTTATTTTCTGCATGGTTATAGTCATATTTGTTGTGAAAGAAGGTCTGAACAATCAGAGCATTCCTAAATAGTCCTTTAGGTCCAACGTTTGTTAATTTGAATTAACCTTTTGCAAATACAGCTTTTTAGGTAGTACATTAGTACTTAAATATGTAAAAAATTAGAATTAATAAGGATAACTGATTAGTTAGATGGTCCAATTATTTCTATAATGCTCTATACTAATAACAATAAAAATTTATGGTGAAGGTAAATGCTAAAAAGAAATATTTTGTTGAATGTAACAAAAAATAATAAATTAATGCTCGTTGCAACAATAATATTTGTTCTTATAGCTTTGCCTTCTCTATATATGTTCGATCAAAAAGTAAGAAGTGATGTTTACCATTCAGCTCAAATAGAATTAAAGCGTGAACTTGAAACAAAGAGCTATTCATTAAAAAAACATCTTAAAGACAGTGTTACCGCCATTCGCTTTTTAGATGCTACACCACCAATACAAGGCATTACCCGCGCAAAAGAAAATAAACTAATTGATCCCGTTCTTGGTACGCCAATAGATGTTTGGCAAGAGCGCTTAGCAAGTATTTTTACTGGTTTTATGCAGACCGATGACAGTATTTTGCAAGCTCGCTATATTATGCTCGAAGATGGTGGGCAAGAGATTGTTAGAGTTGACCGAAATCAACTTGGAGAGATTAATCGACTGCAAGGTCTGCAATTACAAAAAAAAGGCCAACGCGATTACATAATTAAAGCAAGCATGCTTGATAAGAAAAGTGTCTATATTTCTCCAATTAACTACAACCGTGAAAATGGACAGATACAAGAACCTTATATAAGCACTTTTCGTGTTGCTAAGCCTGTTTTTGATGAAAATAATAAAATATTTGCAATATTAGTTACTAATTACTTTGCGGATAAATTACTTGAAGATTTAACAGTTGAATCTCCACAAGGGACGCAGATTTACCTTATGAATAATGAAGGTGAATTTTTATATCATCCAAACCCTCAACTTCGATTCCGTTTTGAATTTAATAAAACTAAAACATGGTCTGAAGAATTCTCTACTGCAACCACCATGACAGAGCAGGGCACTTTACCAATAAGTAATTATCCAGTGGATTACACTTTAAAAAAACGAATTTCGTTTGAGGGTGATATAGCCATGCTACCTTTAGAGCTTGGTGTAAGTGTTGATACAAAAACATTGTTTGCAAAGGTGAATGAGAGACGTCAAAACTTTATTGCAATGTTAGTGGTATTTTTTAGCGTATTTTTAGTTATTGCTTTTTTATACCAACGCTTTATAAACCGTAAGCTGTTAATTAATTCTCTAAAAGAGCAAAACAATAAAGTAATAGAAAATTCTTTGGATGCTATTTTTACAATTGAGCAAAACGGCGAAATTGTTCACTTTAATAATACCGCTAAAGAGGTTTTTGGTAGTTCAATATCAGGCACTAATCCTGATTTTGTCTCGCTGTTTAATTTAAACGACGCAGACACTAATTGTATACAAGAGACCATTACAAACGGTTCAAAAATGCCGTTTGAAGCTATCTACACTGATGGTTATGGCAACAAACAATACTTTTCAATCACGCTTAGCAGTATTTTTGATGTATACAATAACCGTTATCAAGTAGCGGCTATTTTAAGAAATATTAGCTCGTTAAAAAACACTCAATCAGAGCTTGAAGGTTTGAACAGTACTTTGGAGCTAAAGGTTTCACAAAGGACCATTGAACTAGAACGTGCAATTGACCAAGCATTAGCAGCAAGCCAAGCAAAAAGTGACTTTGTAGCAAATATCTCTCACGAAATACGCACACCAATGAATGGCGTACTAGGGATGCTTGAAATGCTCAAAGAAGATGGCTTAACCGATCAACAATACCATTATTTAAAACTAGCAAATAGCAGTGCTAATTCATTGATGAATCTGATTAACGATATTCTTGATTTTTCTAAAATTGAAGCAGGTAAGCTTGATATTGATAACCATACATTTGATGTTGTTACAGTATGTAGCGATATGATTAGCTCTTTAGCTTTACAGGGCCAACGCAAAGGTCTTGAAGTATTTTTAGATACTAAAGATGTAGTAGACAGAATGGTTATTGGCGACAGCCATCGACTTAAACAAATTTTAATTAACTTAGTTAATAATGCATTTAAATTTACCCACCGAGGTGAAGTAAGTTTAACTGTCGGTTCTAAGTACATAACTGACTCAAAATTATTAATGAGCTTTACAATAAAAGATACCGGAATTGGTATAGCGCCTGAAAACATAGACAAACTATTTGAAGTATTTACACAAGAAGATTCAAGTACAACCCGTCATTTTGGTGGTACAGGCTTAGGCTTATCTATATGTAAAAAACTTGCTCAGTTAATGGGTGGTAATATTACGGTTATAAGTAAAAAGGGCGCGGGTAGTACCTTTACCGCAACGGTTGAGCTACACGTTGCACAAGAGAAAAAATTAAACACAGGTATAGAGCTTGCTACAAGTATCAACGTAGCTGCATTAATAGCGCGCGATAACGTTTATAAAAACGTATGCGACTTATTGTTATTAACCTGCAAAGTAAAAGCAGAAAACATTGTACGACTTGACTATTTTAGTGAGCACAAAGAGTTTGAAGCTGACTTATTATTGATTGACGATGAGCATCCTCAAATTGATGCCCTTATTGATTATTGTAAACAGTTTAATAAAAAGTACGTCTTAATTTTACGCGACATGGTGACCGATAAACCGACTAAAATGATATTACCTGAGGGTAGCCACATTCTAAATAAACCGCTTACTCAAGATCAATTCAGCTATAAATTGGCCAGCTTATTTGGTGCTAGTAGTGACTGTATTATAGCGCCACCAAAAGGCTTGGAAGAGGAACAAGTAGAGCCTGACCTATCTGCGTATCATGTATTATTAGTTGACGATAATATGATAAACATTGAAGTAGCTAAGGCAATATTAAAACGTACTAAAGTAAAAATCACTTGTGCGTCAGACGGTATAGAAGCCTTAGAAGCACTGAGAGAAAACGAAGAGCAAGCTTTTGATGTTATATTAATGGATTGCCAAATGCCCAATTTAAATGGCTACGATACCACAAGTGAAATTAGAAATAGTAAGGCAGGGGTAGATTATACTCACATACCGATTATCGCTATGACAGCGAGTGCGATGGAAGGTGATAGAGAGCGTTGTTTAGCTGCTGGAATGAACGACTACATTACTAAACCAATTAAACCACAAACTTTAAAAGACAAGCTAATTACTTGGTTAAGTTAATCGTTTTGAAAATCAGCTGCTAAGCAGCTGATTTTTTTGGTTTGGTATTTGTTGACGTATTTAAAGGCGTGTTAAGAATAGCTATGTCTGCGCTATCGAGTATAAATTGTGTATCTGACCAATGTAGTAATTCTATCTTTCCATCTTGCTGCTCTACAAGCGCAGTACAGCTCTCAATCCAATCACCATCGTTACAGTACATAATACCGTCATCCACTTTAATTTTGGGATGGTGAATGTGTCCACAAATAATACCGTCTACGTTTTGTTTTTTAGCTTCATGAACTGCGGCATCTTCAAAGGCACTAATTGCTTCTCGAGCTTTGTGTACCCGAGCTTTTATCCACGATGCAAGCGAGTAGTAGTTACCACCAAATATTTTACGTATACGATTGGTCCAGCGATTTAAAAATAATAAAAAGTCGTATCCTGCATCCCCCGCAATACTAACAAGTTTGTTATAACGAGTCGCTGAATCAAAGTCGTCGCCGTGTATAAGTAAAAACCGTTTATTAGCTTTAGTGGTGTGAATAAACTGCTGGTGGATTTCAACACCAAATAATGTTTGATTTATATAGTTTCTAAACGCTTCATCATGATTACCGGGAATATAAATGACACGTGTACCGCTAGCTGCTTTTGTTTGTATGCAGTTTAATACTTCATAATGAGAAGGGTGCCAATAAAACTGTCGCTTCATTGACCATAAGTCAATAATATCACCCACTAAATAAAGTGTGTCGGATTCTACCGAGTTTAAAAAATCAAGTAAGTAATCAGCTTTACAATCTTTGTAACCTAAATGAACATCAGATATCCAAATGGCTGGATAATGTTGTTTTTTACGCAGTTGATTGTTTGTCATGCCCGTCATCCATAGTGTAATAATTAAACACTGTAGATAAATCTAATGACACTTATGAGACACTTTAGCGAAGCCTCCATGACAATTTATACCAAGGCCGTAATTAAATGATTTCTACAAAGCTAGGAAAGGTGAGTCATTGAGCAGCTATTATTACGTATTGCTATTAATCGCGCATAAAAAAGGCCGCATTTTAAATGCGGCCTTTTAGTCTATTTTGAGCGTGCGTGTTATTAACCTTTAACAGCCGCTTTAATTGCATCAATTGCTGTATCAATATCAATCATTAGCTTTTCACCGGTGCGGCGGTTTTTAAGCTCAACTTTATTCTCGTCAAGGTTACGCTCACCAATTACAAGCGTGTAAGGTACACCAATTAGCTCCATGTCATTAAACATAACACCAGGGCGTTCTTTACGGTCATCAAATAACACATCAAGACCTGCATCTTTTAAACCCTGGTAAAGGTTATTTGCAATATCAGGAATACGATGCGATTTGTGCATGTTCATTGGAACAATCGCTAAATCGAATGGCGCGATTGATTTTGGCCAAATGATCCCGTATTGATCGTTGTTTTGTTCAATAGCAGCAGCAACAATACGTGAAACACCAATACCGTAACAACCCATGGTCATGGTTTGGTTTTTACCGCCTTCGTTTAATACTCCCGCTTTCATCGCTTCAGAGTACTTGGTACCAAGTTGGAATATATGACCTACTTCAATACCGCGTTTAATTTGTAAAACGCCTTGGCCACATGGGCTCATATCGCCTTCAACAATATTACGAATATCAGCAACTTCGTAATCAGTTACGTCACGATCCCAGTTAATACCGCTGTAATGCTCGTCGTCTTTATTAGCACCGGCAACAAAATCAGCAAGGATATTAGCGGCTCTATCAACAATAATAGGCATAGATAAGCCGACCGGGCCTAAGGAGCCAGGTTTTGCACCAATAGCAGCAACAATATCTGCCTCTGTTGCCATTTCAAGCGGAGAGTCTACTAATGGGTGCTTTTCAGCTTTTAATTCATTTAAATCATGATCGCCACGAAGTACAAGCGCCACTAAACCACGTGCATCGTTTTCATCAGGTGCACCGTAAACAATTAAGGTTTTAACACCGCGATGAGGTTTTACACCGTAATGCTTTTTAAGCTCATTAATTGTTTTAGCGTCAGGAGTAGGGAATGCTTTTAACTCTTTACTTGCTTCTGGGCGTGGATCGTTTGGCGCTAGTGCTTCTGCTTTTTCAATATTAGCTGCGTAATCACTGCCATCACTAAATGCAATGGCATCTTCGCCCGACTCAGCAAGTACATGAAACTCGTGCGATAAGCTACCACCAATAGACCCAGTATCAGCAAGTACAGGGCGGTAATCAAGGCCTAAACGCTCAAAAATGTTACAGTATGCTTTGTGCATCGCTTGATAAGTCGCATCTAAACATTCTTCACTTAAGTGAAAAGAGTAGGCATCTTTCATTGTAAATTCACGAGCTCGCATCACACCAAAGCGAGGGCGACGTTCGTCGCGTACTTTAGTTTGTACTTGATATAAAGTAACTGGTAACTGCTTGTAGCTGCTTATTTCTTTACGTACGAAATCAGTTATTACTTCTTCGTGTGTTGGACCAAGTGCAAACGTACGGTTATGACGGTCTGTGAAGCGCATAAGCTCAGGACCAAACTCATTCCAACGGCCAGACTCTTCCCACAAATCAGCGGGTTGAATTACAGGCATTAGCATTTCAATAGCACCTGCTTTATCCATCTCTTCACGTACAATGTTTTCTACTTTACGTAGCACACGTAAACCAGAGGGTAACCAAGTGTATAAACCCGAAGCGACGCGACGGATCATACCGGCTCTAAGCATTAACTGATGCGATACGATTTCAGCATCTGATGGCGTTTCTTTAAGTGTTGCGAGTATATATTGGCTTGTACGCATGTTTTTTCCGAAATAGAGTAATTATGTTCTTTTAATAGAGCTTAAGTTTAACAGCGGATGCTTTTACACTAAAGCGCTAAGTGAGTTATTTAGTTTTTTTCTATGTTTGTTACTACGTTATGCTCGCCATTGACTTGCCAGCGAATATTATAATTGTACAAAGTCATACCATAGCTTTGCTCGCCGTCTTTTTGTTTTTTATAGGCAGGGCGGGGATCTTGTTTTAAAACATTAGCTATAAAATCATGTAAATCTGGGTATTGTGTTTGCGCATTAACAAACTCAATTGCCTGAGGGCTAAATTCAACCGTCATTTGTGTTTCTGGGCGTGTATCTGCAAAGCCAGCACTGGCGTCAAGCATTGCATCTGAATAGGGTAAGTACGGTTTAATATCGATAATGGGGGTGCCATCAAGTAAATCAATGCCAGCGAGTAATAAACTAAGTTGTCCGTTTTTATATTCAATACCTTCAAGTTTTACTGCGCTCATACCAATCGCGTTTGGTCTAAATGTAGCGCGGGTAGCAAATACACCTTTTCGCTCATTCCCACCTAAACGAGGTGGGCGAACCATAGCAGAATAACCTTTATCGGCCGTTTCATGAAAACGAAATAACAACCAAATATGAGTAAATTCATCTAAACCACGTACAAACTCTTCGCGATTAAAATCAGGTGCAAAAATAAGTTTTGCCTTGGCTTGTGGCACTAAACGAGGCTGCCTAGGTATAGCAAACTTTTGTTTATAAGGAGATTCAATGTGGCCAATAGCCGAAATGGTATAATCGCTCATAGTACTCGGGTACAAATAAAATAGAGCGCTATTCTACCTGCATTTAGTATTTATGGCATTAGTGTAAGTAAGTTTATTGCTTATAGACCAAGCGGTTTAAAATCACTTATTAGACTGAGTGGTTTATATTTTGTATTAATATATTTAAAAAGGACCTAAAACAAAAAAGGGCAAGCTCATAAGCTTACCCTCTGATACATGTTAAAGATTAATTAAAACATGTATTGAACTGATACAGACGCTACATCCATGTCTGGATCAATATCGTCATCAAGTTTGTAGCGTTCGTACTCTAAACGAAACTGTACATTTGTTGTAAGTGCGTATTCAATACCCGCACCGTAAAATGCATCACCACCATCTGTAGAAGCTGTTACACCACCTACTGGTAAATCTTGTGTGTAATCTGCATCCCACTCAAGCCAACCGCCTTTTGCATATACAGAAAAGCTCTCTGTTATTGGGTAGCCCAAACGTGCGGCAAGCGATACGCCATCAATTTCAGCTTTGCTGTCTATATCACTTACTTCATCAAAGTTTTGATAAGCAAGTTCTAAGCTTAGGTATTCGTTAAACTGAGTACCAATATAGCCTTTAAGCATTTGTGCATCGTCGTCAAAGTCAGTGTCGTTGTCACTGTCTTCAAATTCAAAAGAATATTGACCGTAACCGATACCAGTATAAATACGTGGAGAATCGAAATCAGAAATGTCAGCGTGTGCTGCAGAGTTAAAACCCAGTGTTGCTAGTGCAATAGCTGAAAGAGAAAGTGTTTTAATCATTGAATAGCTCCTTTACAAAAAATAATCAAATGCTTGATTTCATTAATCAAACTTCAATTATCTACTTGCAGCGAGCGTGCCAATATTAAAATGGATTAAAAACACGCCATAATTGGTTCTTTTGTATTGGTTTTTACATTGTTTAGCGTGTTTTATAATCAAAGTGAACTTTTGCGTAATCGTGTACTCTAAAATAAGTTGTATGTTTTACAAAGTATAATGAGTTTTTTACATAGCCTTACTCTATTTAAATTACTAATTAGACTTTATGAAGCAAGTTTTCTGTTTCAATTGCTATTTCTTTCATTTTTATAGCGTAATTTTCTAACTTAATGTCTTCATCGGTCACTGCTTTAAACGAAGGCACTTCTATTGGGTAGCCCGTTTCATCCATTGCAATAAAGCTGATAACACAATGGTTTGTTTCAACCATATTTTGCGTTTTTGGATCGCCACACCT
This sequence comes from Pseudoalteromonas sp. SG45-3, assembly GCF_014164075.1. NCBI lineage: Bacteria > Pseudomonadati > Pseudomonadota > Gammaproteobacteria > Alteromonadales > Pseudoalteromonadaceae > Pseudoalteromonas > Pseudoalteromonas sp. SG45-3. The sequence goes on from NZ_JACJEN010000006.1 coordinate 122,276, forward strand.
AACTTGAATAAATATTTGCATGCTACTTCTACCCGTATGAGCAATTTTAGCTTCTACTTCGACTATTTGACCCACTAAAATAGGGCGTCTAAATTTAACACCCGCAACCGAAACCGTTACGCAGTAATGACCACTCCAACCTGCAGCGCACGCATAACCTGCTTGGTCAATCCACTTCATGACGGCCCCACCATGAACTTTACCACCAAAATTAACATCAGTAGGCTCTGCTAAAAAACGAAAAATAACTTTTGACGACGGCATAAATAACACTCTTATTATTAAAACTACTATTAGCATAACGTAAAAAAGGGGCCGAAGCCCCTGCAATTTAGGATATGTTTATAATTTATATGTAAAAAACGTAGTTATATAGCTATACAGCGCATAATTTAGTTACATATTAGGATAATTTGGCCCACCTGCACCTTCAGGTGTTACCCATGTAATGTTTTGGCTTGGGTCTTTAATATCGCAGGTTTTACAGTGCACACAGTTTTGGGCATTAATAACAAACTCTTTATTGCCTGCAATTTCTTGTACTTCGTAAACGCCTGCAGGGCAATAACGTTGTGCGGGTTCATCAAATTTAACTAAATTTACGTTAATAGGAATTGACGCATCTTTAAGCTTTAAATGACACGGCTGTGATTCTTCGTGGTTAGTATTTGATAAAAACACACTTGAGAGTTTATCAAAGCTAAGGTGTCCATCTGGTTTTGGGTATGCAATTTTGTCAGCTGCGTTAGCATCAACAAGGGTAGAGTGATCGGGCGTATTATCTTTAAACGTAAAGGGTAAACCACCATTAAAAATGTTTTGATCAAGAGTATTGTACGCACCACCTAAAAATTTACCGAGTTTGTGCATAGCAGGGCCAAAGTTACGAGATTGATATAACTCTTTATATGCCCATGATTGCTCAAACGCAGTTTGATAATTAGTTAAATTGGTATTTGCTAACTCATTTTGCAATGCTTCAAAAATAACCTCTGCGGCAATCATTCCTGATTTCATTGCAGTGTGATTACCTTTAATTTTTGCAAAATTAAGAGTGCCTGCATCACACCCAACAAGTAAACCACCAGCAAAATGCATTTTTGGTAATGAATGCAAGCCACCTTTAGCAATAGCACGCGCACCGTAAGCAATACGTTCAGCGCCTTCAAGTACGTTTTTAAATACAGGATGGTGCTTCATTCGCTGAAACTCATCAAACGGGCTCAAATGTGGGTTTGAGTAATTTAAATCAACAATTAAACCAACAACAACTTGATTGTTTTCACTGTGATACATAAATGCACCACCATTAGTATCGCCGCTAAGTGGCCAACCTGTACCATGAACTACCTTGCCAAGCTCATGTTTACTTTCATCTATTCGCCAGATTTCTTTAAAGCCTAAACCATAATGCTGCGGTGATGAATCTGCATCAAGTACAAACTCATTGATTAGTTGTTTACCTAAATGACCTCGGCAACCTTCGGCAAAAATAGTGTATTTTGCACGAAGCTCCATGCCTGGCATGTAACCGTCTTTTTTATTACCATCTTTGTCTACACCCATATCGCCAGTAATAATGCCTTTTACTGCTTCATCTTCAATTATTAAAGAGTGTGCGCTAAATCCTGGAAATATCTCTACGCCTAAGCTTTCAGCTTGCTCTGCAAGCCATCGACATACATTGCCCATAGATACAATGTAGTTACCATCATTATGAAATGTTTTTGGTGTAGCAAAGTGGGGAATTGATGTCGCTTTTTGCTCGTTATTAAACCAATAAATTTCATCATTAGTTACTTTGGTTGTAACCGGTGCGCCAAGCTCTTGCCAATTAGGTAGTAGTTCATCCAAAGCTCTGGTTTCAAAAACAGCACCAGAGAGTACATGTGCACCTACTTCAGAACCTTTTTCGACTACGCAAATCATGCACTCTTGTTGTTTTTCTTGTGCTAATTGCGCGAGTTTAATTGCACTTGAAAGCCCAGCAGGGCCTGCACCAACAATTACTACATCAAATTCCATGGTTTCACGTTCGACCATAATAACCTCTTTATCTATGACGGACTTATTTGAATGTTTACTACGCATTTAAATAAGGTGTACAGCCTATTTATAACTTTGCAAATTAAACGTTACAGACTGTGAATAGTTAAAGGTTATTTTAGGTTGACGTTTACGTCAACAGGAAGTAGTCTAATTTCATAAAATAAATAGGTTGACGTGCACGTTACCTTGTAGGTTTAAATAATTATGGAGTTCCTATGAAAGTTCTCGTACCAATAAAAAGAGTGATTGATTACAACGTAAAAGCACGCGTTAAAAGTGATAACAGCGACGTTGATTTAACCAACGTTAAAATGGCAATGAACCCGTTTTGTGAGATTGCTATAGAAGAAGCAATTCGCCTTAAAGAAGCCGGTACCGCCACTGAAGTGGTTGCCGTAACTATTGGTCCAAAAGCATCACAAGAACAATTACGCACAGCATTAGCATTGGGCGCTGACAAAGCCATTCACATCGAAACCGATGAAAAGCTCGAGTCACTTCATATTGCAAAACTACTCGCTAAAATTGTAGAGCAAGAAACGCCTGAACTTGTCATTTTAGGTAAGCAGTCAATTGACTCAGATAATAATCAAACAGGTCAAATGCTTGCTGCATTAACTAATCGCGGGCAGGGTACATTTGCATCAAAAGTTGTTATTGAAAATGGCAAAGTAAACGTAACTCGCGAAGTTGATGGCGGGCTGCAAACGGTAGCACTTAATTTACCGGCGGTTGTTACAACTGATTTACGCTTAAATGAGCCTCGCTATGCATCACTGCCAAATATTATGAAAGCCAAACGTAAGCCGCTTGAAGTAATAGCAGCAGATTCGCTTGGTGTTGATTTAACACCGCGTATGCAATTAATAAGTGTTGAAGAGCCAGCTAAACGCACCGCAGGAATTATTGTAGAAGACGTTGCACAGCTTGTAGAAAAATTAAAAACAGAGGCAAAGGTGATTTAAATGAAAACACTCGTAATTGCAGAGCACGACAACGGTGCCTTAAAACCAGAAACCTCAAAAACTATTAACGCTGCAGTAAAAATGGGCTTTCCTATTGATGTACTAATAGCAGGTAACAACTTAAGCGCAATGAGCTCACAAGTTGCAAGCATTGATGGCATAGCTAATGTTTTAGTTGCCGATAATAGCGTTTATGAACATCAGTTAGCTGAGAACATGAGCGATTTAGTTTTATCACTTAGCGACACCTACAGCCACATTGTTGCAAGTGCTACTACAACGGGCAAAAACTTTATGCCACGTGTTGCCGCGCTATTAGATGTTGCGCAAATTTCTGAAATTATCGCAGTAGTGGACGCCGATACATTTAAACGACCTATTTATGCAGGTAATGCAATCGCCACGGTTAAATCACTCGACAGTAAAAAAGTAATTACCGTACGTGCCAGTAGCTTTGATTTACAAGGTGAGCAATCAGCTGTTGCTATAACAAGCATTGATACAGTATCAGATTCGCAATTAAGCAGCTTTGTAAGTGTTGAGCAAACAGAATCAGAACGCCCTGAGCTTACAGCAGCTAGTGTGGTCATATCGGGTGGTCGCGGTATGCAAAACGGCGAAAACTTTGCATTACTTAATGGTATTGCAGATAAACTAGGTGCAGCTATTGGTGCATCGCGTGCAGCAGTTGATGCAGGCTTTGTACCTAACGACATGCAAGTAGGGCAAACAGGTAAAATTGTAGCGCCTAATTTATACATTGCAGTAGGTATTAGCGGTGCTATTCAGCATTTAGCGGGTATGAAAGACTCAAAAGTAATCGTCGCGATTAATAAAGACCCTGACGCACCTATTTTTCAAGTTGCAGATTACGGTTTAGTGGCTGATTTGTTTGAAGTACTGCCACAGTTAGAAAGTGCTTTATAGCCTTCAAATAAACAAACTTATTCTGGTTGAAAGCCGTGGTGCTCTTTGAGTGCTGCGGCTTTTTTATTCGATAGATTAAAGACACAAAAAAACCAGCCTATTGGCTGGTTTTTAGTATTTATATACATCTTACTAAATATTAGTAAGTTGCGCTGCCTTTAGTACGAGGGAAGGCAATAACGTCACGTACGTTGCCCATACCTGTTACATAAGCAACTAAGCGTTCAAAGCCTAAACCAAAGCCTGAGTGCGGCACGCTACCGTATTTACGTAAGTCGCGGTACCAGCTGTAATCTTCTTTGTTTAAGCCCATTTCTTCTAAGCGTGCATCAAGTACATCAAGGCGTTCCTCACGTTGTGAACCGCCAATGATCTCACCAATACCAGGTGCTACAACGTCCATTGCGGCAACGGTTTTACCGTCTTCGTTTTGGCGCATGTAAAATGCTTTAATGTCACGAGGGTAGTTTTTAATAACTACCGGTGCTTTAAAGTGCTCTTCAGCTAAGTAACGCTCGTGCTCAGATTGTAAATCTACACCCCATTCAACAGCGTACTCAAACTTTTTGCCACAGTTTTTAAGGATTTCTACAGCGTCTGTGTAGTCAACTTGTGCAAAGTCTTTATCTACAAACTCTTCTAAACGCGTAATTGCGGTTTTTTCTACACGTTGTGCAAAAAATTCCATGTCATCACGGCGCTCTTCAAGTACGGCTTTAAACACATACTTAAGCATGTTTTCAGCAAGTTTTGCTATATCTTCTAAATCAGCAAACGCTACTTCAGGTTCTACCATCCAAAATTCTGCAAGGTGTCGAGATGTATTTGAATTCTCTGCGCGGAATGTAGGGCCAAATGTATAAATTTTTGACATTGCAGACGCGTAAGTTTCGCCATTTAACTGACCAGATACAGTAAGGAATGCTTCTTTACCGAAGAAATCTTCGCTGTAATCAACTTCGCCTTTGTCTGTAAGTGGTAAGTTTTGCATATCAAGCGTTGATACACGGAACATTTCGCCAGCACCTTCACAGTCACTTGCCGTAATGATTGGCGTGCTGATCCAGTAAAAGCCTTGCTCGTGGTAAAAACGGTGAATAGCTTGTGCTAAACAGTTGCGTACACGAGTTACCGCGCCAATCATATTTGTACGAGGGCGAAGGTGAGCGTGCTCACGTAAGTACTCAATGCTGTGGCGCTTTGCCGACATTGGGTATGAATCTGGGTTTTCTACCCAACCTAATACAGTCACTGAGTTAGCTTGAATTTCGTAAGATTGACCTTGGCCAGCAGATTGAACTAAAACACCAGTAACCGACACAGAACAACCGGCTGTTAAGCTAGTAACTTCATCATAATTATTCAGTGAATTAGGAACTACCGCTTGAATAGGATCAAAACACGAACCGTCATGAACGGCTAAAAATGAAATTCCTGCTTTTGAATCGCGGCGAGTACGGATCCAGCCTTTAATTGTTACTTGGCTGTCTACCGCAACATTGCCTTTTAATAGCTCTGAAATCGCTAAATGGCTCATCTTCACTCCAATGATATAAGTTGCCTAACTATTTTATTTTAACTGTGCGCAACACTCGGGCATAAATTGCACATAAACGGCGCTGCACTTGAACCCTGTATCTTACCTAGTAAAGTTAAATAAAAAAACTATTGTGGGCAACTCTTTAAAAGTTTTTATGCATGCGGTTTATTTTTAAACAGTTTTTAGAGTTTAATTGCCACTATTATGATTTGTTGCTCTGAAATTTAATGATTTTGTGGCATTATTAACATCCAAACTAAATTAATATTTATTCACCCTTAAAAAATCGATGCTATGAAACAAGTTTTTATTTTACGAGGACTACCAGGAAGTGGTAAGTCTTACTACGCGCAAAGCCTTGCTGACGAATTAGGTGGAGCCGACGAAAGTCAGTATCTAATTTGCTCAACTGATGATTACTTTAATAATGAGCAGGGCGAATATCATTTCGATAAATTTAAGTTACCACAATTTCATAATTTAAATTTGGCGCGCTTTATAAATGCACTTGCTCAAGGCATTCCATTGGTGATTGTAGATAACACCAATATTAAAAAGTGGGAATTTATAGCTTACTCTCAAGCTGCCGTTGCTTTAGGTTATCAAGTAAAAGAAGTGATAGTGGGTGAAGTAAAAGACAAAGCTATGCAGCACCTATACGCTAAACGAAACTCACATAATGTGCCGCTAAAAACAATAAGTAAAATGGCCTACATGTTTGAGTGGTAATCACTTAGAGATTAGATAAGGCTTTTATATCGCATTGTGTAATGGCATCTAAATGAGCAGTGATTTTTTCATTGCTCCAATCCCACCAAGCTATATCTAGCAGCGTATTTATTGTTTTATCGTCAAATCTGGTTTTTATCACTTTAGCGGGATTTCCACCTACAACGCTATAAGCAGGTACATCGCAGGTAACAACTGATTTACTGGCAATAATAGCGCCGCTGCCAATTTTTACCCCGGGCATAATTGTAGCGTTATAACCAATCCAAACATCATGACCAATTTCTGTATTGCCTTTAAAGGGTAAATCATTTGATTTTGGTACAAATTTTTCCCAGCCATTACCAAATATAAAAAATGGATAAGTAGAAAATCCAGAAGTTTGATGGTTAGCGCCATTCATTATAAAAGTAACGTCTTTAGCTATCGCACAAAACTTACCTATGATCAGACGATCCCCAATAAAATCGAAATGGTAAAGCACATTTTTTTCAAAATTCTCAGGGCCATCAGGATCGTCATAATATGTATAATCGCCTACTTCAATATTGATAGAAGTAATATAGTTTTTTAAAAAACCTACTTGAGGAAAACCTTCCATTGGTGAAGGATTATTGGGGTTTGGTCCGTTCATGGGGTTTCCTCTTAACTTTGAGTTAGGTATAGATATTAATCTATAGATTTATAAACGGCTAGTGGGTGCGATGTGCTTAGTGATACATGCACTTCGTCGCCTGGGTTTACCACAACTTCATGGCTTACTCGGCTAGTTACCACCGTAGAACACGCAAGTTTTACAGCGCACAAGCGGCTGCCACCTTCAAAGCGTACCCAAATCACTTCGCCGTTATTACCAACACTGCTTTGTACAAGCAATACATCGTCAGGGCGTAGTAGTACATCAACGTCGCCACTTTCACAGTCAACGCCATGAGCTGGCGCATTACCAATTGAGGTAGTGGCTTGTCCTTGGCTAAATTGGCCGCTAATAAAGCTGGCTTCACCTAAAAAACGTGCTACAAAGCGATTGTTTGGGGTACTAAAGCAGCGCTCGGGTGTATCGATTTGCTGAATTTTACCGCCTTTAAGCACACCAACACGATCGCCAACTGAGAGTGCTTCTTCTTGGTCATGTGTTACCCAAATCGCCGGTACGCCAGCGGCTTTAAGTGCGTTTCTAATATCCCAACGAAGCATGTCTTTAAGAGCGGCATCTAAGTTTGAAAGCGGCTCATCAAGTAATACAAAGTCAGGTTGGTGGGCAAGGGTACGCGCAAGTGCAACGCGCTGCTTTTGTCCGCCAGAAAGCGTTGCTGGTTTTTTGTCTCTAAAATCGCTCAACCCAAGTAGGTTTATCCAATACTCAGCAGGGGCTGTATCTTTTAATCTAAAGCAAATGTTTTGCTGTACGGTTAAGTGCGGAAATAACGCAAAATCTTGAAACACCATACCTACACTGCGTTTTTCAGGAGGTAGTGTTAATTTGGGAGTAGCTCGCCATTTCCCCGTGTTTATTTCGCCTTCGCTAATAGGTATAAGGCCAGCAAGGGCTTGTAAAATTGTACTTTTACCACAACCTGTTGGCCCTACAAGCATAAGGATTTCGTTTTCACCCAGCGAAAAGTTTAAATCGCTTACTACGCGGTTACTGCCATAATCTATAGACAACTGACTTACAGATAGCATTGTTTCTTAAATCCTTAATGTTCAAACTGGTTGCGTTTTTCGCCAGACATCATAATAGCTAACCCGCAGGCAGATATCACTACTAACAATAACCCTGGAATCGCGGCGCGACCAAAATAGCCCGCTTCGTATACACGCCATAAATAAGTAGAGAGGGTTTCAAACCCTGTAGGACCAAGTAATAGCGTGGCTTCGAGTTCACGCATTGACTCTAAAAACACCAGTGCTGCACCGGCAATAATACCGCGCATAGTTAAAGGCAGTGTTATGCGAGTAAATACTTCACGTGGGCTTGCACCTAATACGCGCGCAGACTTCACTAAGCTTGGATCTAAGTGTTCGGTGCTTGTTCTAACAGAGCCTACAGCAAGTGGTAAAAATCGCAGCATGTAAGCAATAATAAGCAATCCCAGTGTTTGATATAAAAACGGCAACTGCAAACCACCGTAAACAAGCGCTGTGCCCATTACTATACCTGGAATACCAAAACCAAAGTAAGTAACACGCTCCATTATACGACCCGCTTTTCCACTCAGTGCAGCATGTGCAACGGGGATCGCAACGATAACGGCTACAATTGCCGCAATACCCGATGCATACGTTGAGTTCCATGCAATATTAAAATCAAATGAGCTAAAACCATCGCGAGCTAACCAAAGCGAAAATATAGCCAAAGGCAAGCCAATAGCAAGCAGTAAAACAGGTGCAAACGTAACAAACATGGCACTTAATTGTACTGTACTTGGAAATAAAATTAACGGGCGACCATGGCGCTCAGGTGCTGTTTTTATTTGTGATTCAACTAAAAGTAAAAAACCAACAATAACCATCAGCTGAAGTGAAAGCATTGCAGCGCGCCCTAACGCAAAGGCGTTGTATTCAACATAAATTACGCGGGTAAAGGTATCTAGGCGCATCATTGCGGGCGTACCAAAGTCTGATAACGTATAAAGCGCGACTAACAAAGAGCCTGCTGCAATACCGTTAACTACGCGCGGTAATATAACTTTAAATATACTTTGCGTCATCGACATGCCCAGCGTTCGTGCTGCATTAACCATACTCGCATCAAGGCTAAGTAGGGATGAGCGAGTTGTCATCATTACAAACGGGAAGGTATAAAGTGTCATTACAATGGCGGCACCTGTTAGGCCATACATTGATGGTGTTTCTATTCCTGTTAAGGTATTTATTTCGCCACCGGGGCCAAAAGCAGCATAAAGTGTAAATGCGCCAATATAACTGGGAATTGCCAGTGGGGCTGCAAATACAACCAGCCAGAGCTTTTTAAATGGTAAATGCACATACGCGCTAATAAACGCCAGTGGCACACCAATTAAAATAGACCCAAGTACCGTTAAACCCATTAACGATAACGTGTTACCTAAAATTTGAAGATTGTGGGTGTCAAACACTGAGCTCGCATCGCTTGCAAGCACAATTAATACATAAACAGGGGTAAGCGCAACAAGCGCTGCAAGCAGCGCCATTGGATAAGAGGCAGGTATTTTCATTACAATACGCCGCTGCTTCGCATCAAATCTATAGTAGGGCGTAAATCAGCTAGCTGTGTTAAATCTACTTTAGGTGGAGAAATATTAGCAAGTGACGGTAAACCCTCAGGTTGGGTAATACCATTTACTAACGGAATTTCGTACGCTTCACTGGCTAAGTAACCTTGTACTTCTTTACTTAGTAAGTAACGCATAAAGTTAGTTGCAAGCGGATCGTCGTTAAGCGCTAATACACCCGATGCATTAACTAAACAGCCCGCATCATTTTGTGTAAATGCTAAATCTAGCTTGGCATCAGGCTTACCTGATTTTAAACGTAAAGTGTAATAGTGATTTGCAAAACCAATATCAACTTCACCGCGTTCAACGCCCATAACAACACCTAGCTCGCCGGCGTATGTTTTAGCACGTTTTTGAATCTTTTTAAGCCACTTAGCGGTTTTGTCATCGCCTTCTAAAATTCGCATTGCGGTTACAAACGATTGAAAAGAAGCGTAGGCGGGCGCCCAGCCAATACTTAAATCGCTGTCGGCAATTTCCATAATACTTGTTGGAATTTGATCTTTAGTCAAACGCGACGTGTTATATGGCAATGTACGAATACGGCCAGTTACTGGTGCCCACTCTTTATATCTAAATTGTGGTTGTAACTGAGCAGATAAATCACCAGGGATGGGTTGTGCAAGGCCAGCATCGGTTACTAAACCAATTGCGCCTGAATCAACTGCCCAAAATAAATCAGCGCGGCGAACGCCAGCTTTAGCTTCTGCAACAATGGTATTTGCTAAAGCAGCAGTAGGACCTCGGCGTATACCGAGTTTAAAGTCTGGATTTTTTTTCTGGATTGCTTGTAATACGTTTTCATACAAACCACCTTCGCCTCGGCCTAAATAAAGCGTTAACTCGCCTTTAAGCTTTGGTAAATCGTCAACAGAAACAGGGTTTGCTATATCAGCGGCTAGCGCACGAGAAAGAGGCAGTGGCAATGAGCCAACCACCCCTAACGCAGCTAGGCCTTGAATAAAGGTCCTACGCTTCACTTAAAATACATCCTTACGTGCTTTTTCGGCTTTTTCTATTAAAACCTTAGCGCGGTCTAATTTTGTTTGCATGTCACTGATCACATCGCGTACTTCGTCTACGCTTTTGCTGTTTTTAATGGCTTGTGGCAGTGTTACGTTAAAGTCTTTTTCCAGCACTTCAACTAGTTTTGCATCTTGTTCAATAAGTGTACCTTCAACGCCTTCAAACAGGTGCAGATAAGTATCGTGAACAATTTCAGTTGCTTCGTCTCGTAAACGCTCAGCAAATTTTGCTACTACACGGTCTAATTTGTGCTTAATTTCATCAATTGTGGCACTTTGTGTCATTTGAGTTGTAGCGGTTGCTTTTACAGTGTCTAACAAGCCTTTTTGCTGGAATTTTGCAGCAAGCTTAACAGCCCCAAGGCCTTGCCACAAGGCTATGTTCATCGCTTTTTGCTGTTTACGAACTTCCTCAGCAGGCTCTTTATTATCAATGGCCATTTTTACGCCATAAAGACCCTGCCAAATAGAAGCGTATACTGGTACAAAGTTAGTTTCTATTGCGCTGTGAAACTTAACTGATTCCCAATATTCAATTAAATCATCAGTTTTTACAGATTTTGCGCCTTTAGTATCGTAGTCGCTTACCATGGTATCAACTTTGCCTACCATCCATTCTACTTCTTCTGCGTAACTTTTAAGGTTAGCTTGAAGATGATTAACATGCTCGCCAATAGGGCCGTTAGCTAATACTGGTTGAGCCATAAACGCCGAGGCTAGTAAAAGGCTTGCACCTAAAGTTTTGGCTGGTTTAAATAGTAATTTCATAGCAAAGAAGTCCAAAAAGGTAATTGTAAATGATAGACATTATCATATAGCTAATGGTTAACGAGATCAATAACTACAAACTCGCTTAATAGATAAAAACACTAAATGTAGCGGTAGGTTACAGCAAATAGCGCTATAACCTGTATTAGGATTAGTTATTGAGACCGACTATTAAGCGTAATGCTTGCCTTTAATGGCATTATAAATGGCATCACACAGTGTTTTTATACTTGTGTCGTCACTTATATACGGTGGCATAAGGTAAATTAGTTTACCGAATGGGCGTATCCATACACCTTGCTCTACAAAATAAGCCTGAATTTTAGCAACATTAACATTGCCCGCAGCCTCGTTCAGTTCAACAACACCTATTGCTCCTAAGGTACGCACATTGGCAACCGCATCTAGTTCACTGCATTTATTAAGTTGTTGTAGCTGTGTGTTTATTTGCTTTATTCGTTGTTGCCAGTTTTGTTCAAGTAATAAATCAATACTTGCGCAGGCCGCTGCACAGGCAAGCGGATTACCCATAAACGTAGGGCCGTGCATTAAAACACCGGCTTCACCTTCGCTTATGCCAATGGCTATTTTATCGCTAGTGATAGTGGCCGATAGCGTCATTGAACCGCCGGTTAATGCTTTACCAATACACATTATATCGGGTTCTATATTGGCGTGCTCTACAGCAAATAATTTACCTGTACGGCCAAAGCCTGTGGCAATTTCGTCGCAAATTAGCAGTACGTTATATTGGGTGCATAATTTACGCACGCAGGCTAAATAATCAGGGTGATAAAAGTTCATACCACCTGCGTTTTGTACAATAGGCTCAATGATAAAGGCGGCTACTTGGCTGTGGTTTGCTTTAAAGTATTCTTCAAGCTCTTGGGCTTCAGTTTGGTTAAACTCGAACCCAAATTGACTAACCGGTGCAGGCACAAAAACGTGTTCAGGCAAAAAGCCTGAATATAAACTATGCATTGAGTTAACGGGGTCGCATACGCTCATGGCTGCAAAGGTGTCGCCATGGTAGCCCTTGTAAGGCGTCATTAATTTTTGTTTTGTTGTAATGCCTTGGCTTAACCAATATTGCAGCGCCATTTTTATTGCTACTTCAACACTTACCGATCCGCTGTCGGCTAAAAACACTTTAGTTAAACTAGGCGGCGTTATATTTACTATTTTTTTGCACAGCTCTACCGCGCTGTTATGCGTAATACCGCCAAACATAATATGGCTCATATTATTAATTTGCTCAATCATGGCGTTATTTATAACAGGGTGATTATAGCCATGTATTGCGCTCCACCACGAGGCCATGCCATCGATTAATTGCTCGCCAGTTTCGAGGTGAATAATATTGTGATTAGCATGTGTAACGGGGTATACCGGAATTGGCTTGGTCATAGACGTATATGGATGCCAAATGTGCTCACGATCAAAATCAAGGTCAATCGTATTCTTTTTAATCATATGTAAACTTTAACTTGGTGGGCTTCGTTGACAATGGTACTTCAACTCGTAGACTAAGCCAATATCACCGTTATGAAAAAAAATAAGAGAGTATTATGGAACTTGCACCTGTTCGTCACGATTGGACCCACGCTGAAGTTAAAGCATTATTTGAAATGCCATTTAACGATTTACTTTTTAAAGCCGCATCGGTTCACCGTGCTAACTTCAACCCAAATGAAGTGCAAATTTCTACGTTGTTATCAATTAAAACAGGTGCTTGCCCAGAAGACTGTAAGTACTGTCCGCAGTCGGGGCATTACCGAACAGATTTAGAACGCGAACGCTTAATAGAAGTAGAAAAAGTAGTAGAGCAAGCACGCCTTGCAAAACAAAAAGGCGCTACCCGTTTTTGTATGGGGGCTGCATGGTCAGATCCAAAAGACAGAGACATGCCATACATTTCGCAAATGGTTAAAGAAGTAAAAGAGCTAGGGTTAGAAACCTGTATGACGCTAGGTAAACTCACAAACGAAAAAGCCCATGAGCTTAGAGACGCAGGGCTTGATTACTACAACCATAACCTTGACACGTCACCTGAGTATTACGAGCAAATTATTTCAACCCGTACTTTTCAAGATAGATTAAATACCATTGACCACGTACGCGATGCCGGTATGAAAGTATGCTCGGGCGGAATAGTCGGTATGGGTGAGCAAGCAAGCGACCGTTTTGGACTACTTATGCAACTAGCTAATTTGCCACAACAGCCAGAAAGTGTGCCTATTAATATGCTCGTTAAAGTTAAAGGCACTCCGCTTGAAAACGTAGACGATTTAGATCACTTTGAATTTATACGTACCATAGCAACAGCGCGCATTATGATGCCACACAGTTATGTACGTTTATCAGCAGGGCGTAACGCCATGAACGAGCAAATGCAATCGATGTGCTTTTTTGCAGGCGCTAACTCAATATTTTATGGTGATAAACTCCTTACCACCGAAAACCCAGACGCTGATGCCGATATGAACCTAATTAAAAAATTAGGTATGAACCCAGAAAAACGTCACGACTATTCAGACGAAGCAGTTGAAGCCTCGCTTTCATCGCAAGTAGCCGACAAAGCAACCTCTGAATTGTTTTACGAAGCGTAGGCTTATATCAATGCCTTTTGATTTTATAAATACGCATCTGCAGGCTCGCCAGCAAGGTGCGTTACTTCGTAAACGCCACGTAGTACATCACGCTACAGCGCGCACCATAACGGTTAATAATAAAACCTACCTTAACTTTGCCAGTAACGACTACTTAGGCTTTGGTGATGTGGCTGTTAATCTTAATGACTCCCACGCATTAGGGAGTCACAGCTCAGCATTGGTTACGGGTTATCAGGCCCAGCAAAAAGCTCTTGAACAATACTTATGTGAGCAATTTGGTTATGGCGCAGCAATGCTATTTAACTCAGGGTTTAGCGCTAATAGCAGCGTAATTAAAGCGCTGTTTCAAGATAAAGCGGCTGCGCAAAACAGCTCTATTTTTCAAGATAAGTTAAATCATGCAAGCTTGATTGACGGTGCTATGCACTCAAACGCGGCTTTAGTGCGCTTTAATCACAACGACATGAACCATTTACGTTCAAGGCTCGAAAAATCAAAAGCGCAAAACAAGCTTATTATAAGCGAAGGCGTATTTTCGATGGATGGCGATACCGCGCCTCTTAAAGAATTACTCGCACTTGCAAAACAGCATAACGCATGGCTAATGATTGACGACGCACACGGTTTTGGTGCATTAGGTAAAACTGGTTTGGGCAGTTGCGAAGCGTTTATTACTCAAACGCTGCCAGATATATTAGTCATTACCTTTGGTAAAGCAGTGGCTAGTAATGGCGCGTGTGTATTAGGAAGTAAACAGTTTATTGATTACATGCTGCAGTTTAATCGCGATTACACGTATTCAACCGCTATGTCGCCGCTTATGGCAAGTCACACTCTTGCGCGTATTAAAAACATAAAAACAGCCAATGATAAACGCGATAAGCTAAATGCCAATATTGCATTATTTAAGCAACTCACTAAAACCCATAATATTGCAGTAATGGAATCAAATACAGCCATACAGCCCATTGTATTAGGTTGTGCTGAGCAAACGTTACAAGCGGCAGATAAACTTAAACAACAGGGTATTTGGCTCACTGCAATTAGACCGCCCACGGTTGCACATAACACCTCGCGTTTACGCATTACTTTAACCGCCGCACATACCGAGCAAGACATAACGCACTTAGTTAAGTATTTAGTAGGTGCAATAGCATGACTGCTCAGCCAGTATTAAAAACAGACCTAGTGCAAACACAACTTGTAAAACCGTGCCTAGTAAGTAGCGAATTGGATATAGAGATAAACAAGGATTTAAGCAAGGAGCTAAATAAGGAGCTTAAAAAGTCTACACAAAGTAAGTTTTCAAAAGCGGCGGCGAGTTATAACACCCATGCAAATGTACAAAAAAATGCTGCGAGCGATCTATTTTCACTCATAAAACCAGGCTTTAATAAAAATAAGCTTTGTGTTGATTTAGGCGCAGGCCCGCTTGTTAATACGCATACCTTACAAAGTGTGTTTGCAAGCGTTATTGCCATGGATTTGAGCTTAAACATGCTGCAAAGTAGTGATTTAACCACACCCAAAATATGCGCCGATATGGATAACTTACCGCTACAAGCAAACAGTGTTGATGTTATTTACAGTAACTTTGCAGTGCAGTGGTCTGCTAATTTTTCGGCTTTAATGCAATCGCTTTACAGCATATTAAAACCAGGCGGGCAGGCGTACATAAGCACTGTGGTAGAGGGCTCACTTAACGAAATAAAAACAGCCTTTGCCGCGCTTGATTCTAACAGCCATATAAATACCTTTAATAGTGAGCTACATATAAACCAATCAGTCCAAAATGCAGGGTTTACTATTAATAGCGCTAAAAAACGTATTTACACCGATGAATACACAACACCTTTAAAAGCTATTGCCTCAATTAAGGCTATTGGCGCTACTACGCAAAATCATACTAATACGCGCCAAGGGTTACTTACTAAATCGGCGCTACAAAAAGTATGCAGTGCGTATCCGCTTATAAATAACAAAGCATGTGTGTCTTATCATGTGGTGCTGTTATCATTAGAAAAAAGCCATTAGAAAAAAGCCATTACAAAAAAGCGATTAATTGCTAAGTTAAAACTTAAACCAAAGTTAGATTCAGATCATAAGGCAAAGCATGAAAGAATTTTTTATAACAGGCACCGACACCGATGCCGGAAAAACCCACGTTACCAGTTTGCTATTAAAGTTACTTGCCCAACACAAAAAACAAGCCATTGGCTTTAAACCCCTTGCTGCTGGCTGCGAAATGGCGTTCGATCAACTAGTAAACGCCGATGCCCTTATGCTAATGGAAAGCTCAACAGTGAGCGCTAAATACGACGTAGTTAATCCGTTTGCGTTTGCACCACCTATTGCGCCGCACATAGCAGCGGAGCAAGTTGGGGTTAGTATTACTGTTGATAAACTTAGTGATGCTTATAAAAATGTAAAACAACAAGGTGCTGACATTATACTTACCGAAGGTGCTGGTGGTTGGGCATTACCTATTAATAAAAACGATTATTTATACGACTGGGTTAAAGCAGAAAAAATGCCGGTAATACTCGTTGTTGGCATGAAGCTAGGTTGCTTAAATCATGCATTACTAACCGCTGCGCATATGCAAAGTATGGGAATAAACTGCGTTGGCTGGATTGCAAACCAAGTAGATAAAAACATGGACGAGTACCAAGCAAACCTTGATTCACTTAAAGCACGTTTACCGTTTCCAATACTTGCTATAAGCCCATACAGCGAGCAAACTCCTAAGTTACAAATATACAAAAGCTTGCTTAGTGCGTTATCTATAAATACTTAAGTGGTTTAAAAATATTTACTTTTTTAGGTAAATCTTGAAATAGTCAGCCTTAGTACACATATAAACGTTTATAAATACATAGCTTGCTTTAAAGACAATGTTACTAAGGACATAACGACTATATGACGCACCCATTTATTGAAAACTACGCCCCAGATGCGCACGTAAGCGCTGAGCCAAAAGCACTAAACTATGGCTTACCTAAAAAACGCGTAGGTATAATAGGTGGAGGCACAGCTGGCGCCACAATAGCCATTAGACTTGCTGCGTTAGGGCTAGAAACTTATGTGCTTGAAAAGAAAAAGTCGTTAATTGATGGCCCTCCAATGTGCCATTTGCATGCGGGTGGCAACTTATATCGTGAAATACCCGACGAAGACTGCATAGATTTACTCAAGCAATGTATAGATATTGCGCGCCTTTATCCTTACACCATCGATGTTCGCCCCACAGTATTTGCAGTGCCTAAACGCGATGACGACTCACCGGAAGATTTATTTCCGCGTTTAAATAAATTAGTAAAAGCCTACAGCGAGCTTGTTGAGCAAGATAGCGCTAATAAAGTATTAGGCGAGCCAGAGCATTATTATCAGTTATATAGTTATGAGCAAATGCTAAAGCTTGCTAAGCAAAAACAAGTAGCCAAGCCCACGTCGTTAGATGAGTGGATGATACCCGTTGCTAAGCATTTAGATTTAGACAAGCTAAAGTTTCCGCTAATTGTTGCACAAGAATATGGTTGGAATATATTTCGTTTATCGGCCAGTGCACAACTAGCACTTGCACAGTACAAACACGCTCATGTTTTAACAAGCACCAGTGTTAAAAATGTATCGCCAGTTATAAATACCAATAATGATAAGCAAACACTTAAGTGGCGCATTGGGTATCAATCAGAGCCAAGCCTTGATGAACAACCTGATAATTCAACCAATACACAAGCCGATTCACAAACCATTGAGGTAGATTACCTAATTAATGCGTGTGGTTTTCAAACCGGTATTATTGACGACCTCGTTGGGGTAGATGTAAAACGCATGGTCGAATTTAAAGCCTCTTACATTACTCATTGGCAAGGTGCTGGTGGGCAAATACCCGAAATAATTATTTATGGTAACCGAGGTACGCCAGAAGGTATGGCGCAGCTAACCCCTTACCCTAACGGATACTTTCAAATACATGGCATGACTAACAACATTACATTGTTTAATGATGGGTTAGCTGATGCCACGCCAATGAGCGCACAACCTAAACTTCCCAATAAATACCTGCATTATATTAAAGATGGCTGGGACAAAGCAGCATTGCAAACACGTACCCAAACAGCAATTGATTATGTAGCCGAGTTTGTCCCTGCGTTTAAAACTGCTAATAAACAAAATAATGCCTTGTATGGCGGGCAACAAATCCCAGGGGATGACGACACTTTGCGCGTAGCCGATGTAAGTTTATATTCGCATATTAGTTACGCACGGGCCGAAAATGTTAAAGCATCGTCAACGTTAATAGCGGCAGATCAAATAGTGGGTGAGTTTATAAAATTAGGAATAATAAGTAGCGATCCTGCTGTAAATCATCACCGAAGTACCCACCAATGGTCGTACCTTAAACATAATAGCGGCGAAAAAATTGACGAAGTTGCACGCATATTGGCACACGAGCGTGGTTTTCCGATTGATATGGCAGAGCTTAATAACAGCTTGTAATAAGCTGATTTATAAAGAAACTTTAGTCTTAAATTTGCTGTAAAACTCTTCCTAAAAAAATTATCAATAAACACATAAATAACACTTGTGTTATGACATAGTTTGTCACAGAATAGCGCTAACGTTATGACATAGTGTGTCATAACGCAGTGGTTGCTTTAACCTAATTTAATTTTATGTTCGGTGATCAAACCTATTTTTGTGAGGACAATATGAAACGTATATTTTTGTTTTTATTAACTAACCTAGCGGTTATGTTGGTATTAGGTGTAGTGCTTTCAATAATAATGAGTGCGCTGGGCTTAAGCCATCGTAGCCTTGGCGGAATTTTACTTATAGCCACAGTATTTGGTTTTGGTGGATCGTTTATTTCGTTATTTATGTCGAAATGGATCGCTAAAAAATCAACAGGCGCGCACGTAATTACGCAGCCTCGAAACGAAACCGAACATTGGCTTGTACAAACGGTATCTGCGCAAGCACAAAAAGCAGGTATCAAAATGCCAGAAGTGGCTATTTACGACAGCCCAGAAATGAACGCGTTTGCAACGGGCCCAAGTAAAAACAACTCGTTAGTGGCAGTAAGCACAGGCTTAATGCACAACATGACCAAAGATCAGGCCGAAGCCGTACTTGCCCACGAAGTATCGCACGTGGCTAACGGCGACATGGTAACGCTTACGCTAATACAAGGCGTGGTAAACACCTTTGTAATATTTGCCGCAAAAGTACTGGCAGGCATTGTAGATAATTTTATTAATAGCGATGAAGAAGAGGGCGGTAGTAGCTGGACATACTTCTTATTCGATATGTTATTCCAAGTATTATTTGGCGTGCTAGCAAGCATAGTGGTTGCAAGTTACAGCCGTAAACGTGAGTTTGCAGCCGACAGCGGCGCAGCAAAACTAGTTGGTGCTGATAAAATGCGTTCCGCACTTGAGCGATTAAAGCATAACCATCCTTCGCAATTAGAAGGCTCAATGATGGCCTTTGGTATTGCAAGTGGCAAAGGTGTTGCTGAGCTGTTTTCATCCCACCCGCCGCTTGATGCGCGAATCGACGCACTACGCAAGTAACTATGTAAGTTAGTAAATATTCTAAGCCAGCTTAATTGCTGGCTTTTTTATGTTTACGTTAAAATACCAAAACACGCATGCACTGTGTTTATATACAGTACCTAGTATTGCTTTATAAAATCGTTACTTTTTTAAGCTATATGTGTTTACGGGGTTCTTTAGCATGAGTAAACTAAAATACCTTAAAGTCAGCAATGCTGCTGGTTTTAATACTTAACATTTAATACTTAACAAGGACGGTTATTGTAGTGGAAAAGGTGCAACACACTAAAAAATGCATTATGTGCTTTAGCACTATAGATTCACGGGCTAAAAAATGCCCGCAATGCACCTCACTTCAAGCTAAATATTCTAACTTAGAAAACAATCCCATTATTATTGGTGCATTAGCGCTCAGTATTGTTGGTATTTTTGGGTTTATTTTTTATCAAAATATTTATGTAGCAGGGCTTGAAGACCAAGCACAAAAAAACTTAATCGCTAATGTAAGCCAAATTAATACTAAAAATGAAAACGATGCATTGTATGTTGCATGTATAGGGCAGGTAAAAAACGAATCAAACTTCGCCTTTAAAAATATAAAGTTTAAGGTCGATTTTTTAACAGATCAAAACACGCTAGTCGATACGCTATCAATAACCGACGAAGACCTAATTATACTACCTAATGACTCAACAAACTTTAGAGTAAGAGGTATTGCGCAAAAACAAGCGGCTAGTTATAACAATTGCCAAGTAATAATAACCGATGCCTGGGCTTATAAATAAGCTATAAATCACTTACAAATTAATTATTAGCAGTTAGCTAAACCACTCGCTTTTTTATATGTAATATTAGTTATTGACTTGCAAGCCACTAAATCCAAAATTTATATAAGCCATTTTCCTAGAGCGATTAAGAATATGGATGATTTATTACTTAAGTAATCGTTTTTACACTCCTTGTAACTTGCAAGTGAGGGATCGAAAATGAGCTTGATTGATAAAAGTACAAAGGATTTTGGAAGCATGAGCGTGTTGCTTCACAGCTTAGGAACTGATTGCTACCGCATTGAGTGGAATAGCAGAATGACAGGAGCCTCAATAAGCTTAATTCGTGTTAAAAAAAACGAATATATAGTTGTGCGAAAATGGGCAACCGCCCGCAATATAGATGACGTATCAGCAGAGTTTGATCGGGCTAACCAAGCACTAATTCATTTTTTAAATAATGTAGATGTAATTAAAAGTAAAAACGAAAGTATTGTTGCTGCTAAAGAGCATTGCATAAACTTATTTACCTCAGCTGAGGGCTTAAAACCAATTAGCCATCCGAGCCTACCTACGCCACGCTTACAAGAAGCCATAGGCAAAGAAGTGATTGTAAAATCAAGTTTAGGCAACTATCTAATATCAAAAGGCATTCTATTACAGCTATTAGGTAATCAAGCCGAGATCCAAGTTAATCCCGACCACCTTGACGAAGGCCAATTAAGGCAAAAGTTTTATACCAAACAAGTTCATGTTTGCTAGTTAATTGCGCCATCAGAACTCAAAGGCAGCTTTACTTTAATGGTAAAGCCATTTTGTTTAAACACCTTAAAAGTGCCGCCTAATGCCGTAGTGCGCTCCTCTATAAACGCTAAACCGTAGTGACCTGAGTTATCTGTTGGGGTTACTAAAGTCCCGTTATCGCTAATTGTTAACTCAATAAATTCGTCGCTGTTTATTATATTTATAATCAGTTTGCTGGCATTGCTGTGCTTCATACAATTGGTTACTGCTTCTTGGCAAATTCGGTAAATAGCTATTTCGTGATCTTTTGAAAGGCTATTATCTAACTTAAATTGTGGCTGATACCTAATATTTGCCTTGTGCAGTAAGTTTTTTAGTCGCCCTTGTGTTATTGCCTTTTCTAAACCGAGTTCATCTAGCTCACGCGGGCGAAGATAATGCATTAATTGATAAACAGAGTCATACATCGAATTAGCATTATTTTTTAATGTAGTCACAAACGATTGGGTATCTTCGTTACTAAGGTGCGACAAAATAGCTAAATCTGTTTTTAATGCCGTTAGGTTTTGCCCTAATTCGTCATGCAACTCTTGCGAAAGGTGCTTTCGCTCGTTTTCTTGCACCGACACCATTTTGGCAGCCAGCGCCGTGTTTTGAGTTAGCTGCTCTTTAAGCTCTTTATTGGTTTGCTTTAACTCGTTGTTTTTACGTTTAAGCTCAGTAATTGCAGCGCCTAAAACCATACTGGTAATTGCGTTTGCTAAAATAAATAACTGGCTAATGTAGGTATTGCTAGGCTCGTGCGTAATGCTTGCTTCAACAATTATTAACGCGTTAATAAGCGCTGCACTGCTTACAGCCCCTAACGAGCCATACTTATACGAAAACCAAATTATAGGTAGTAACGATGCAAGCCTTAATAGCGGGTAGGTGTCTGGGCGAACCGCATAGACAAAAAATATAATTAATATAAAACACACTAAAGTGGCTACTAGGCCAAATAACTTAGTGAGCCTGACTGTGTTAAAACTGTATTTAGAATCGTAAATTAACATAATAAAAGGGGCAATTAACAACGAGCCAGTAATATCGCCCAAGCACATGTTTAACTGATACTGCAGTAGCTCTTTTGCAACCAATACATTTGTAAATTCAAACGCACTGGCAAACAAAAACCACTTTATAGATGTACTCGCAACACAAAGCAGTATTAACGAAAGTATACCTAGGCTGTCGTTAATGCTTGGCGGCCAACGGCTATTTTTAAACACATAAACAAGCGCTATAAAACAAAGCTCCTGCCAAAAGCCATGAAATAAATCAAACTCCCAAACCCCACTGTATGTTAAACCAAGCTGTGCAGCTAAGGCGCGCGACACAACCCATAAGGTGAGCCAATAGCGTGTTGGAGTGAGTAAGTAAAACGCAATTTTTACGCCTGCGGGAATAAATATCGCGCTGCTCTCGGGAACTGTTTCAAGGTTTTGGCTAACCCAAAAAGCGGCAAGTGAAGCAATAAAGTAAATTAGCCCCACCAATAACTGTTTAGCTACCTCTTTGTATGCGGTAGTAAAACTAACATTAAATAAAGAAGAAACGTTAGGTAAGTTCATCTAACTGTATTACTCCCGCATCAATTGCAATTTTTAGCAGTTCAAACGAGGTAGTAACATTAAGTTTGCTGTATATGTTTGCTTTGTGTACATGTGCTGTTTTAGGCATTATTTCGAGTATTTGCGCCACTTGTTTAGCGTTTAACCCCTTAGAAAATAACGGAAGGGCTTCAAGCTCTCTGTTAGTAAGCACAGTTAATGCTAAATTTTCGCTACTCATCGAAAAATTTACGTCTTCACTAATGTATCTTTTACCTAAAGCGACCGCTTTAACTGCATCTATTAGTTCATCAGAGGCAGAGCGCTTAGACACATAACCCAAAGCGCCTAATCGTAAAGCATTGCTTACATAAGGTTCGTGGTCGTACATGGAGGCAACAATACTTTTAATATGCGGGAAAAACTCTTCAAGGTACGATAAAAAAGAAAGGCCGGTTTCAGTGCCGTTAAGCGATATATCAACAATAAATATATCAGGTTGTTCAAGCTCTACAGCCAGCTTGGCTTCTGTTACGCTGCAGGCTTCAATAATTACTTTCCAATCTGGTTGTAACTCTAAAAGCTTTTTAAAGCTGTCTCTTACTAATTGATGATCTTCTATGATGCCAATGAGCATTTAAATCTCCTTTTATGCTTAAAATAGCGGGGCGGGTAACTAATTACCTAAAACGTTTTAAATGGGTTACCTCACTTAAAAGCAAGGTAACAAAACCAGTGGTTCTAAATTGGTAATTAGTTGCTGGTGGAGATTACAACTAAGCTCTTTTTATAGCAGCTTATTATTACTGAGAAAGAATAATATCAGTAATACCTTCGGCAGATAGTATTTCAATCCAGTAGCCGTCAGGGTCTTTAATAAATGCTAAGCCTTTCATTGAGCCATCATCTGGTTTTTTAACAAACTCAACATCGTATTTTGCAAAGCGCTCACAGGCTTCGTAAA
Organism: Pseudoalteromonas sp. SG45-3; assembly: GCF_014164075.1. Taxonomy (NCBI): domain Bacteria; kingdom Pseudomonadati; phylum Pseudomonadota; class Gammaproteobacteria; order Alteromonadales; family Pseudoalteromonadaceae; genus Pseudoalteromonas; species Pseudoalteromonas sp. SG45-3. The sequence goes on from NZ_JACJEN010000006.1 coordinate 145,779, forward strand.
CATCCGGTACGCTAATACCAATATGGCCAAAGCCTTTGGGCTCTTGGTTACCGCTGTGGTAGCCCTCAAAGCTGTCGTCGCTTTCAGTGCCCCAGTTATGGGTTAACTCAATTAGCGCAGGGCGACGAAACACCCATTCTGCTTTAGTTCTATCATCACCTTGCGGTAATTCTTGTTCGTAGCCTAAAAAGTAAAGCGTAAACTTCATACCAGGAAAATCATACTTACCTAACAGCTTCATACCTAATACATTTTGGTAAAATTCGAGCGACGGCTTTGGATCTTTAATACGTAACATAGTTTGTTGCATAACAAAGCCCTGAGTGGCCTGTTCAACTTGTTCTGGAGATTCGTTATAGTTAGACATGGTGATCCTTTCTAATAATTAAAAAGCGAAAATAGAGATATAATGCTTAAACCATCATAATCAACCGTAGTTTAAATTTAAACTGTCTAGGTCAAATCATATAATAAAAACAAGGAATTTTATGGCTATAACTATAACTATAACCACAGGCACCATTGATGATATAACCGCAGTGAGTGAATATATCCCTGAACTGCTAACAGCCATTGATAGTGACACTTTACGTAACCGTTTAGAAAACAAAAAAGCATTGATATTAGTAGCACATAAAGAAGATACATTAGTTGGTTTTAAAATTGGCTATGAGCTATCTAATACACAATTTTATAGTTGGCTTGGTGGAGTGCATTTTAACTATCGTAGATTAGGTGTTGCTAAAAAATTACTTGTTCAACAAGAAAAGTGGGCTTATGAACAAAGCTTTACCAATATACACGTTAAATCGATGAACCGGTTTCCTCAAATGCTAACTATGCTCATCACTAATGGTTATCACGTTTGTGGCTACGTTGATAATCAAAGCACAGAGCTAAGTAAAATTAAGTTTGTAAAACAACTAACAAAGTAAATGCAGGCACTTTATTCATCGTTATTTAACTTAGCGCCATGTAGGGTTATAAGTAAAAGCTAATTACCACCTTTAATAGCAAGGAACCACCATGTTTTACGATGATATTCAGGGGTTATTACGTGTACTTACAATAGGCATACTGGGTTATATTGCACTGGTGTTTTGGCTGCGTGTATCGGGTAAACGTACGCTTTCTAAATGGAACGTGTTCGACTTTATAGTCACCATTGCGCTGGGATCTATATTGGCCTCGGTGATTATTTCAAAAAGTGTTCCGTTAGCTGAGGGCATACTTGCCTTTGTAGTATTAATAGGGCTGCAATATGTTATTACGTGGCTTAGTGTGCGCTCGTCAAAATTTGCAGCGCTTATAAAAGCAGAACCCACGCTTTTACTGAGTGATGGTGAATACTGCACGGCTGCACTTAAATCACAGCGCGTAACAAAGTCAGAAATTCGCGCCGCTATTCGTGGTGCGGGTATATTAACCATAGAAGATGTAGCCGCCGTAGTGCTAGAAACCGATGGTAGTTTTAGCGTACTAAAGCAAAATAACAGTGGGTTAAAAACCGCGTTAAGTGATGTAAGCGGGCATTAAATTAATACGCTAATAGTTATATTAACTAAGGCAGGTATATTACCTGCCTTAATTTGTATTAAAGCCTAATTTATTTAGCGTGCTGCTCTAATAAACTAAAGGTCGGTAAGCGCCATTTAAAGCGTATTGATGCCATACGTATTAAGTAGCCTGCAACAAGGCTTACAATAATGCTGATGTTGTCGTCTATATTGTAATGGTGTAGCACTAAGTATAAACAGGCAACAAGTAACGATACACTCGCGTATAGCTCGTTGTGCAGTACAAGCGGCGCTTGGCGACATATTAAATCACGCAGTAAGCCACCAAATACACCAGTAACAACCGCAGCCACTACACAAATACCGTAATGCAGCCCCATATTTAGCCCCACTTGACAGCCAATAATGCTAAAAGCAGCTAAACCCAGGGCGTCTAAGCGCATAAATATACCTTTAAATTTAACCACCCATTTAGCCAGCCACGTAGTGACAATACCGGCAATACAGGTAATTAATAAATACTCTGGGTGTTGTACCCACGTAAGCGGGTAATTGCCTAGTAATATATCTCGAACGCTACCACCGCCAATTGCCGTGGCGCTGGCTACTAGCACTACGCCAAACCAATCCATTTTCATTCGTCCTGCGCTAAGTGCGCCGGTCATGGCTTCTGCGGTAATACCAATAATATAAACAATCGTTAATAGCATGAGATAATCACTTAAAATACGTGCGTAAAAATAAGGTGTGGATTGTATAGATAAATTAAGTAAATAACGAATGAAAAATCACACTAAAAACGCTTAATTCAGATAGAAATAACTAATAACAAAACCGTGTGTAAACAAGCTGTTAAGCTAATCGACTGGCAAAAGTTAGCTGTCGTAGAATAAAGGACAAATGGCCGTAATTTATAAAATAAAACAGGCTATTTTATTGCTGCATTTTAAACATCAAAGCTCGGTATTTTCCCTATATGGTAAAGTGTTTTGCCAACTAATTGGCGTGTTTAAATTAACCTAATATGAATATTTGGTTGCGCGGTAGCAATTTAGGAACGTATACTAACCATTCTTAACTTAAATGGAATTTGCGTAATCGCAGCTTAATCAGCACAGGTAAATACATGAACAAAGGATTGTTAAAAGCGTGGAATGACGAAAAGGGCTTTGGTTTTATTAAATCAGACACCCTAGAGCACGACACCTTTATACACATTTCAGCGCTCAAACACATGAGCCGTAAGCCAAAAGTTGGCGATATCATTTATTTTGAAGTCGCAACACAGCCCGATGGTAAAACCAAAGCCGTTAATTGCCGAATAGAAGGCGTAGCTGCACTTAAAGTCACGCCTAAAAAATCAAACCATCATCGTGTTGCTAAATCTAATTTTACCAACAGTTTTTTAGGCAAAGTCGCCTCGATTAGCATTATCGCCGTACTTGGCTTTGTCGCAGTAAATAAATACAACCACTATAAAAGTAACGAGCAATTTAATAATCACACTCCCGTTATTACCAACGCCGATTTAGCAACTTTTGATGAACAATACCCAAAAATCGTTATTCCTAAAAACACGCAAAATTTTACCTGTGATGGCAGGCAGCACTGTAGCCAGATGACTTCACGTGCAGAGGCGGTATTTTTTATAAATAACTGCCCTAATACAAAAATGGATGGCGACGGTGATGGAAACCCTTGTGAAAGTGATTCTCGGTTTTAAGGCTAGGGCTATAAAGCTTTCAGCTTTGAATAAAAATAGATTTAATTAATGGCTATATAAATACAGTTATTTACAATTTTTCCCAGAACATTATCAAAAATCGTTTTGGGTTAAATAACAAAAGTTACCAAGTAGCAATTGTTATTGTCTGATTATAAAAAAGTTGTTTGGTGTAATTATCGAACAGCGTAATATACGCCGTTTTGGGGTGTTATAACCCCCCAAAGTGGTATTCAATAAGCTGTTATGCGTCAAATATGGAGTCATATGTCATCAAGTAGAATTAAAGATTTATCAGAAGTACTAAATGATAAATCAGTAGGAAGAAAAGAGATTAAAAGTGGGGTTAACTTGCATCACATGGGGGCTTTTAATGTTAATGAACATCAGTTGATTAAACCGTTTTGGGCTTATGAATGTTTAAGAAAAACTGAAGATAAATATGGAAACTTTGAAGTTAAATCAAAATTTTACACTAAAGCTGAAACCATTAAAAATCTGACTGTGTTAGATCTAAAAGGTACTAGCCTTATGATGTTATGTGAAGAATTTAAGGTTTACGACCATACAATCTGGAATGATCTTCTTGCTAAAGCTCTGGATTACCTTAAATGTGATGCACTAACATACTCAGATGATGAAATATTTATTGCTTGCCCTGATAAATCGGTTCGTGTTCTCTTTTCTAATGAAAATTCCTGACAAGAAAATCAGCAAGGGCAGGTAACTGTTGGCTACGTTTCGCTTCTCTACAAAATTTAGCCAACCATTACTTAGCCTGTTATTTGGGTGTTTAGAGTTACTGTAAATATGGAGTCAGATGAGTACTAAAAAAAATAAATGGCTGATCTATACGGTTTTGGTTGGCTTAATACCAATATTATCAAGGTTTCTTGTCTGGCTTGTGACAGAACCTGGTGTTGTAAGTTTAATTACAGCTTCTGATTTTATTGCCTTTGGGTTGGTATTACATATATCGAATATTAATGAAATTGAGCATTTGACTAGTGATGAAAAATCATGGAAAACTACACAAAATGGAACATCAATAACTTTTATTGCATTTTATAGTGTCCTATTAGCACTGATAATGATCAGTGAGGGCACACCATCTATTGTAAACTCTGATGTTATTAAATACTGCACAATAGTATTAGCCTTCATTTCTTTTTTGATTAGTTTTTCTATTTTTCATAGAATCTCAAATCTTGTGGCTGAGGAGTATTAGTTAAATGACAACATTGATAATTGTTTTGACAGCTATTGTTGCCTTAGTTGGTATATCAACTGCTATTTGGTCAATCATAAATACACGAAAAAAGTTTTATAACGACTTTTTAAAAAGGAAATCTGATGGAAAGCATTAAATCGTTTTTATACTTAGACAAAGATAAGATGTATTCAATATCTTCTCAATTGTTTGAAGGCCTCACTGAATATGTTATTCATAGTCAGAAGAAAAATGCTGATACTTCTGAAGAACAGAAAGGTCCAATGGCAAGTGGTCGTGTCCTTGCTGAGATATTGTCTAAAGGAGAAGAGAGCCAATCTAAGAAATTCTTACATGATTATTCATATACTCTTTTCGAAAAAGAACTTATGTCAAAATCCAAAATATTAAACATTGACAAGCATTCAATTTCTACTGCGATAAAAGATGTTAATGATTACAGTTTTATTAAAATTAAAGGAAAGGCTGTTTTTCGAGATACGAAGCAAATAACGGATACTCTAAAAGAATACAATGAAATCGGTAAATCGATGGCTCATGTTACTAACTTTGCTGAAATATCTAGTGCCAAAGAAGAAGCATTAAAAATGCTTAAAGTCACGACTAACAATAAACAAAAAGCTGAAATAAAGACAAAGCTAAAAGAAATAACAGATGTGAATGCTTTAGCACGCGAAAGTGGATTAACCTTAGATCAAGAGTTCTGTAATGATTTAGCATTCCTCCTTGATTATGGTTACAGCGATAGTTTTGAAGTGCAAATCACTTTAGATAACATACTTTTTTCTGCTCCATTAACTAGGAGTGATTTAAAAGAAAATGAAAAAAACCTTATTGCAAAATATAGCCGTAGTACAGAAAAAGAATTCGTAATTTTTGGAATTATTTGTCAAAGTGAGTCGGAACAAAAAGTTGAACCCAAAACAGAAGTTAAAAATGAACCATCAGAAGGTATTAAAGTAGCTTTAAAAAGTTTTGTTTCCGCATTAACTGAGGTTGAACGTTCTTTTACTGGGAAACTTGATAATGAAATAATTATCGACCCAATTGCTGTATATAGAGAATTTTAAACATTAGAAACTAACAAGACATATATGGACGCTCCCTTGAAGTGAAGACGAGCTAATGACTAAACGTCAAAATTGATGCCTTTATTTAATTGTCATATATCCCATTTCACAGTCATGATGCGTCACAAGCTTGCTGAAAAGCAAAGATACTGACATATATTCGAGCTATGGTGTCATGATTATCATGCGCCATGCTCCTAATGAGCTTCGTAACAAATTAACAAGACACCCACTCTAAATTTTGCATTTTTCGAAGTTGAATATTAGCCTTTCTTTAGTGCGAAAAGTAAGCTGGTGTCTTATGGCTATCGCAAGAAAACGTCAAGTAAGTTTGGTTGATACAATAGATAGGCGGGGTCAAATCTTGACTTCACACATCAAAATACGAATTGGTAAAAAGGTTTTTGATATTAGCTATTTTTCATCTAAAAGCGAAGCGACTCATAGCCTCTTTGTGAATTAGTCTTTAGATTACTAAGAGGGAACAAACTAGGAATGCGCTGAGCGTATACTTTAAACGTAAACATCGGCGAATTAGCATCTCTAATAAACGCCGATGTTTATAACTTATTTAAATAAGCACATTACTTGTAAGGTATTAAACCTTAGTCTGCTTTACGGTAAAGGCTTATTAAACATATTGCTAAAAGTAACGTTGCAATCATGCCTGAAGCGCCAGCAACAGCTGATGGAAGGAATCCATCACGGCCAAAGGTAATTAAAATACCATTGGCAAGCATTGCAATTCCGCCAGCTAAGGCTGTAAGTCCGCCAATTGCTTTGCCGCCTTTAGCTATAAAAGACAGGCCAAAAACAAGTGCTGCTAATCCTAATAATAACTTAGCTGCATAGTAAATCATGAATGACAAAGAAACCACGCCACCAATTAAAGGTTGTGCGCCTTCTACGGCACCCGCTACTTTTCCAAATGTTGAAAACAAAGTAAGGCCAATGCTTACCTGTACTATGTTAAGAATTGCGCTAAATGTTATAGCCGACCATCCTAGCTGAGCGTTTTGTGCTTGCACCATAGCAGAACCCGCAAAGGCAACAAGTAGAGTGAAAACTACGGCTTCTAGTCCCCATGCATACTGCCTTGAAAAACTAATTTCTGCACTGTAAAGGGCAGTAAAAACAGCCTGTGTTAACGTCAATACCAACAATAAAGATGCCGTAATTAGAGTGGTGCGTTTATTCGTAAATTCCATTATTTACCTCTTATAATTTTATATTTAACGCTTTTAAAAGATGCAGTAGTTTTGCACACATCAAACCGTTGAAACTTTTATATAAATATTGAAATTATAAGACAGGCAAAGCGATTTAAAAATTTCACTAAAACCAATAAAAATAATAATTAATTACAAAAAGGCTAAAACTTGCGCTTTTAATTAAACTTAAACGAGCAAAGTCGCATTGATTTAAGCTGATAAACCTCTAAAAGCGCAGCGCCTCTTACCCTCTTTGTGCATAAACTTTTAAATTACTAAGAGGGTATTTTGCATTCATTCTAGCAATGGGGATAAGCGACTTTGCAAAAGTCACTTACTTTAATAGGGCAAGTCTATAAAAGGGCTTAAATCGCCTTCATTAAGATAAAAGCCTAAATTGAGACCAGTCACTTAACGCTGTAATAGTTTGTTTTGTGGGAGGGGCAACATAGATCAAACCTGCAATGGCAATAATTGACGCTAGCGTAATTAGTTTATTATCGAAGTCAGCTATTTTTAAAGCGGTGCCAAAAGAGCGTTTAATGGTGACGTTACTTAAATCTACACTGTAAATTTCATCCAGCAATAAATGAATTAATCCGCCGAGTAAAATAAACCCACCCGTTAACCAGGCAAAGACGGCTGCTTGTGTGGTTGATTGGTCATTTAGTTTCCATGTTACTTGAGTTGTTAATAGCGCGCATAACAGTATAAATAGTAAAGAGTGGCAACTACCTCTGTGTACTGTGATCCATTCAAAAATGGGTCTAATAATGTATTTCATAAATCCGTAAACCAATAACGGCACTACGATTAACTCGATAAAGCTAATTTCAATAATGAGCTCGGTGGTTATGTAATGCAGTACCAGTAATACAGCGCTGAGTGCGAATAAGTTAAAAATAGTATCGAGTGATGTTGAGTTATCTGAATCTATGTCGGGCAATAAGCCGCCAATTGAGCCTAAAAACCAAAGCCAGAGTGCGCCCTTTAAATCAATATGGCTTGCAGATAGTAAGGTGGCTGAGGCTAAGCCTGTGATGATTACGGCAGTATTAAGATGAGTATTGAAGTTTGCCATTGTATCTCTTTATGGGAAAAAGTAGGGCATTCTATCAATTGAAAAGTTTATTGTTCAATATTCTTTTTAATTAGATTTTTTATTACTTTGATTAATTACTAATAGTACAATTGTTATTCTGTTTTGTGGTTAGTAGAGCAATCAAGTTGTAATTTTTTTATAAAAATCAATAATACGGACAGTTTTTATTGTCTATTGGCCTTTTGTGTTTTAAATAAAAGCCTAGCTATCAACTTATATAAAACGGCTTAACTGGAATCCACATGAACCAAAATAGATATAAAGCATCGTTTCCTGCGCCTGACATTGGTAGTAACTATTTTGTCTCATCAACTTGGAGCAGTTATGGTTTCTGGGCTTTATTAGCACTGACTCCGCTTGCTCATTACATGATGTACTATACCGAAGATGGTTTAGCGCATGGGGAAGATTTAAACACTTTAGTGTATGTAATACTTGGTGCTATTAGCTTGTTTGTTTTAAATATTGCAGCCCAATCTATATGTTGGTTAGGCAGGCTTTTGGCAGTGGTTTGCTTTAGCATGAGTCTGTTTTTTATTTTATCGATTATCTATCTTAGTATTTATGCTCACTTCCCAATCGCTTATTTTGGTCCTGTTATTTACTTTGGTTTAGCAGCGTACTTTTATAATAAAGACTATTTGAAAGCCATAAAAACATTATAGCATTTACTATGTAGTTACTAATTCACGCCATCTAATTTTTTATATCGTCATAAAAGGCAACTTTCCCTCGGCCTGTTTCTTTTACGTGATAAAGAGTTTTATCACCGTTGTGCATTAATTGATGTAGTTCATTACCATCATATGGGGCTATTGCAATTCCTATGCTTGCACCTACTGCGCATGTTTTTGTGTTTGAAATACTAACCTGCTGTTGTAGCTCATTTAGTAAGGCGATTGCTTTTTGTTGTGTTGCCGTTTTATCGTAGGTTTTAATTTGCTGCGCAACAATAAATTCGTCACCGCCTAGGCGGATACACATGTCGTTTTTTTCGTGAAAAAGTGTTTTAAATCTGTGCGCTATTTCAATTAGCACTTTGTCGCCGGCTTCGTGTCCGTAGGTGTCGTTAATGGGTTTAAACTTATCTAAATCAATCATCATAAGCACTAAATGTTCATTATGTTTAATACATTCACGTAGTGCTTTTTTAAGGCGTTTTTCACCAGCGCGTCGGTTTAATAAGCCAGTAAGTGGGTCGTGATCGGCTTCAAAGCGGGTTTGCTGTTCGCGTTCTGCGCGCTCGGTTACATCGTGTAACATTACTTCTACTAGCTGTTCTTGTTTGGGGTTTCGTTTGGTATCTCTTTGGTCTGTTAACCTTACAAACAAACAATGAAACCATACCGTTTTATAGCCAACTTTACACTCTACATCTAAGGTGGTTTGTGGTGGGTTTTTAGCAGAGCGAATATCTGCCAGTAGGCTTTGTAATTCGTCTACATTGCTAAGTAACTCAGGAAAATGCAAGGTTGGTAATTCTTCTTCGCCGGGTACGGTAAAGTAATGCTTAAATGCAGGGTTAAAGGTGGTGATAATGTTTTTGTCATCTAGTAAACAAATACCTGCGCTGGCTTGTTCAAAAATAAGTCTAAATTTAGCTTCTAGCTCTTGAGTTTTTTTACGCAGTGTTTGCTCATTACTAATAGTTAAATGTAGCTCGTGCATTAAGGCATTTATACCTTGGGTTAAACGGCTTATTTCGTCCCGCTTGCCTTGCTTGAAGGTTAGCATTTTAAGGGTTTCTGGCTCGCTTGGATTTATTTTAGCAAAGCTGTCGGTTAGGTTTTGAATTGGCTGTGTAAGCCAGCGCTGAACTACCAGCGATACAAAAAATGCGATAACAATTGATTGAATCAGCATTAAGATAAATTCTTTTATAAGCGCTGACTGTGCTTGTTGTTCAATAAAATTATCGTCTGGGTATATGGCGAGTACACCTATAAAAGTGTCTTCTATAAAAGGGTGAACTAATTTAATTAAAACAGCTTCATTTTTTTTGTTAGTGGAGCCACTTGTAATAAATAAATCCATCTCTCCTTTAGGGTTTACTTCTCCTTCTAGGCTTGCACCTTGCACTAAGTCGTTACTGAGTAGGCCGTTAATAATTTCTTGGCTTAATTCTTTGTCATTTAAGTAAGCGGCAATAGCGGCTGTTTTTTCCATTGTTTGCGCTAACTGTTGAACAAGTAGGTAATTTGTGTTTTTTTTCTCTTTAAAGCCTGAGTAATAAGAGAGCATAGATGAGACTAAAGACACAACAATAGCAACTAACGCAATTGATATAGCGACGCGTATGTAGAGTTTTTGGCTAATAATTTTAATCAAATGTGTATACCACTTTTACTGCGTCTGTAACCTGCGATTGGGGAATATAGCCAATTGCAAATTGTGATGCTGCTATTTTGTTTATTGCGTCTTCTACCGATGTTGAAGGTGTGGGTGGCTTTGCGCGCCCTGAAAATAAAAGCCTTGCCCAATACGCATTTATTTTTTGCTCGTCTTTATTAACCAGTTTTAAGTAAAAGTCGTTTTTTAATGTTGATTGCGCGGGCAAATCAAGCGGTTTTGAGGTCTCACCATCAGGGAAAGTTAAATACCTGCCCATGTAAATATCAATAATTTCTCGTTTTGATAATGCGTTAATCGCATTGCTTTTATTTACCACGACTACAAACTCTGTAGATTTAGCATAAAAGCTCATAAAAAGCAGGCACAAGGGCAGCAATGCAGTTATAAAAAAGTTACGAGGGCTCATCATTAAAACACCATACTAGCATTTAGACTAAGTATATGTACTTTGTGGCCCTCATCAACATCTGAAGGGTTGCTAAGACTCCATAAGCCAGCGCCTTGAGGTTTTATATCAAAGCGGTCTAACTGGGCTTTTAATGCTATGCGCTCAGACAGTTGCCATTTTACGCCTACGTTAATTGAGTGTTGGTGAACATTGGTAACTTTAACAGCAGACTGACTGGCAACTGCGAGTTGTTGTATAGGCACCGAAAATTGCTCGGGAGTGCTTGGCGGAAAAGCAGGATCGTTTACTTTTATTACGTCATGTCGGTGTTTAGCCGCTGTAAAACCTGTATAAAATATTGCGTTATCTACACGGTAACCTGCACTAATGTAGCCACTAAGAACTGACGGAGCAACTATCCAATCGGATTCTGAAATACCCACCTCAGATTGGATTAGCCAATTGTTGTGATCGTAAGTAAGCCCAAACGCGGCGTATTCTATACTGTTACCTTTGGTGTTAAATTTGTTTGATATTTTTTGCGCTTGCGGCCATATACTTTGTGGTATTGAGTTGAGTGCGGCTAAATACTCATCTAAAGAGGTTAACTTATAATCCCCAAAGTCTGACTTTGATAATGAAAAACGCATAGTCCATGCATCTAAAGAGTAGGTTGCGCTAAAAGTTGTTAAGTTATCAAAATCAATAAAAAAGTCGTCATTATAGGCTTGTATCTTTGCTGTGGAGCTACCATAAGCGAGTTTTAAGCGTAAGAAGCCATCGTTAATGGCTTTACTGTATTCAACGTCTATTCCATCAAAATTACCTGCAATGTTTGCAAATGAGTAATACGAATGAGGCGGGCGCACCCATAAGTAAGCGTATCCAACGTAAGGGTACTCAGACAGTAAGTAAAGGTCGCTGTTTAACCTACCTGCGCGGATGGCCCAGTTACGTGATGGGCGATAGCGTACAAAGGCGAGTTCTAAAAAATTATCAAAGCTTTTAAAGGCATGATCTTGTATTACTAGTTGAACTACAGAGTCCCAATTTTTGGCTAGTGATATATTAGCCTGACCACCTAAAATTGAATCACGCGTTGCTGAAAAACCAGATTCGTTCACATTTGAATAACTCGATGCAAAGCCAATATCTGAATCGTCCGTGTAGCTGAGTGTTAAGGATGCAAAACCACTAAATTGTACATCTATGTCGTTTGCATAGGTTTTATTAGCAGCAGAAATTGCCAATATTGCTATGGCAATTGTACCTCGGAACAACATGTTAGCTCGTATTTTTATAATGTAGATAGTAAAAAGATAGCACAATTTATTAAATTACCAACTTAAGCATTACAGTGGCTTATCAATTAAATACAAAAAAACATGACATCCCCCTAAATTTTGTACTTTGTTAAGCGAAGTACTGGGACATAAGAAAAGCAAGGCGGAAAATTTGTGTTATCTATTGTTATAAGTGGCGACAATATAGATTATGAATAGGGCGGTTTTTTGATATTACTAAACTTAAAACGTGTTGGTTACTGGATAAGCTTTATTTTTATAAGGCTGCTTAAATTAGGCAGCCATTTGTATTTAAAACTTTAAAAGCGATTATTTAAAATGGTGCATAGCCATCATTTGGTTTGTTTGGGTTAGTCCAGCGCTGTATAGCATTAACAGGAATGCGTGGTGCGCCTTGTGCTGGTAATCGACCGCGCTCCCCATACAACCACAATACAAAGTTAGTTCGCTCGCCACTGGTAATAGGCTTGGCTGCGTGTGCAATATTGCCTCGATGTAACATGGCAGTACCAGGCTTAAAGGTAAGTGATTTAATGTCACCTGTGTACGGGTGATAAAAGTCTACTTGTGACCCTGTAAACTCTTCGCCTGGTAAGTTTAAGTTAATGTTAAGCGCTACAGTTGATGCGTCGGTATGTGGGCGAATTGACGAATCTGTATTTGGCTCATAATAAATTGAAAAGCCAAATGTTTGTGTATCAAACCCCATAACTTCCGGGAACAGCATACGTGAAATAGGGCGCATATAAGTGTTTAGTATTTCGTTATAAAATGCCTGAAAGCTTGGCGCGGCTAAATAACCTTCTGATCGGCTATCAAGTATGGCACCACGGCGATTTAACACTATGCCGTATGGCGGGCGCATAGGAATTTGCGAATTCCATACTTGTTCTAAATATCCGCGTAATACTGCTAGGCGCTCAGGATCAAAAAATTGAAATTGAAACACATCAGGCGCTACTTCGTGTAATAACGCTTTTACGGCTAGCTCTTTTGATGGATCTTCCCATGTTTGCTTTACTGCTTCACGGAGGTTTTTATCGAGTAACGAATCGTCTAACGTGAAAGTAGAGGCGTCAATTTCGCTTGCTTCCCATTCTTTCCACGCTTCTGTAATTAGGTCGTCGTTGTTGTACCAAAACTGCTGTACCGAGTGCTCACGGTTTAACATAGCTGTTCGTGATGGTAAATCTAGAGCACGCGCTAGTTGTAATTGGTTGGCAAGCATTTTGTGTAACTCCAGTTGTTGAATTTTGTTTATATCAATTTAGGAGTGCAATTTATTGCATTTGATTTAGTAGATAAACAGCCTGCTTTAGGAAACAGAATATACTATTTATTGATAATGAATCCTAAAACTAAGTATCTTTAGTCAATCACTGCTGTCCACTTAAAGCGAAGTACCACGTATCCTATTTGCTATTCAAGCATTTAGCTTAATAACAAAGGCTTTATGAAATAGACGGTGTATAAATAAACCTTTATTATAAATTCCTTATTTTGCCTATGTTATAGCTAGGATTTAATAGCAATATAAAATGGAGATTAATTGTGGAAGATAAATTAAAAGAAAAAAGTGTGACGCAGAAATTTTTTGGTGAATATTCTTGGATGTATCAAGTTTCAGCGTTTGTTGCTTTTATTATGGTTATTTACATTAGCTTTAATGGAGAGGGAAATGTTTGGACACAGCTTGTGAATGGTGATTTTAATTCTGCTTTGCTTGTTAGCATTGTTGGTTACTTATCTGAATTTAGATATCGATTTATTAAAGAATCTCGCAATAACTAAAATATTAAAAGGCTGATAATTAAATCAGCCTTTTAATATTTTACAGTGGATTACCTGATTGAACGCGATTAATGGGTTGCTCTGTCGCCCCAAATTTCTTCTAGGCGGCTGTCGCGACCACAACGCCAACGATAGGTGTTGTATCGGATTGGATTGTTTTTGTAATAATCTTGATGAAAGCTTTCCCTCCCTTTTATAGGGTAAAAGGTGCTTGCATTTAGTATAGGTGTAACCACAGTTTGATTAGGGAACTCGGCAACTACTGCAGCTTTTGTTTTTTCAGCTAATTTACGTTGTTCGTCGTTTTGTACAAATATAGCGCTTAAGTAACTAGGGCCTTTATCACAAAATTGGCCTTTGGCATCAAAGGGATCAATATTTACCCAGTAATGATCAAGTATACCTTGATAGCTTACTATGGCCGGATCGTAAGTAATTTCTACCGCCTCGTAATGGCCTTTATGATTACCATTGTATGTTGGGTTTTTAAGTTTACCGCCAGTAAAGCCCGATATTACATCGGTTACGCCTTCTAGCTTTTCAAAGTCACTTTCCATACACCAAAAACAACCTCCAGCTAGAACGGCTTTTTCGGTTTTAGCTGCATGGGAAAATGTACTAAACAAAATAACGGCAGATGTTAATGCAAGCGTAAGTGATTTTTTCATAAAATTATCCATCTGTACTGTGAGTTTATAAATACTTATAAAGTTAGACCCGCTAAGTGCTAATACAATTTCATTGTAGAGGGCTGGCCAACTTATCTATGGTGAAAAATATTGTGCTTTGACAAGTTTTATAGGGATAAGGCTAGTAACAAGATCACTATTTAAGTTAGTAGCATGGTTTAATTGGGTTAGCCAAGTATGCATTATTTAATGGGGTGTTGAATTATCCTTACGTGTTCATTAAAGTGACAACATTCGTAATATAAATTAGCAGGTGATAAATGAACCAGTTAACAGAAACATCAATAAGCTGCCCTTATTGTGGAGAAAGTATAGAAGTATTACTTGATGCAGCAGATATTGATGAGCAATACATAGAAGACTGCCAAGTGTGCTGTAAGCCTATTTCGTTTGTGGTATTTGAAAATGATGACGAGCTAAACGTTAATGTTTACAGCGAAGACGAAGCGTTTTAATGAGTTAATTAGATAGTAGGCTGCAAAATTGCAGCCTTTTTATTGTGTAGGTGTTTGGTTAGCTATTTTGCTCACGCGCTAATTGGTTAGGTAGAAGTTCTTCTACTATTTCGCGTGCTGGAAGCGTATAGCGTGTGCCGTCAAACATTACTGAGGTAAACTCGTTAATATTAGTAATGCCTGTTAAGGTCCAGCCTTCGCCGCGCTTTGGGCAATATACTGTGGTAGTGGGTTGTATTACTTTAAAATCGTCACTCATTACGTTCTCTTACTCTTTTTGCTTTAAAGATAATGCTTGTTAATAGGGTATGGTAAGTTAATAATGCGTGCCCATAAAGAGCTAATTTAACTAACCACTTAAATAAAATGTTTAACACCACAAAGCTTGAGCGCGTTACGCTGCGTTTAGTTACCCACAAACACGCAGCGTGTTTATTTAATATTTTAAATCACCCGCACGTGTCAGAATTTAACGACTACGAAACACCACTTAGCAAAACGCAAATCAAACAATTAATACAAGATGATATTAGTGCATATTACGAAGGTGAAGTAATTCGAGTTGCAATTGAACATAATATATCTGGAAAGTTAATGGGTACTTGTGGGCTTTATAATTTAACCCCGTGTAAAAGTAGTGCGTTTATAGGATTTGAGCTGCATCCTGACTTTTGGGATAAGGGCGTAATGTTTGAAGTGGTGACCGGTTTTATTGAAACTCTAGTTAAGCATATTCCGCTTAAACATTTGTCTGCTGAGGTGAGTGCACATAATGCACGTTCCCATAATTTACTTATGAAACTGGGCTTTAGTTTAAGAGAAAATTCTATTTGGCATAAATCACTTTAACTCCTCACGGTAATTATAAGTGCTTACCTTTTTTTCAATCCTCAATCCTTAAAGCTCAGTAAATAAAATACAAAAAATAGCGGCTTTCTATTATAGTTAAGCGTAAGCAAATGAATTTGTTACCCGTGTTTTATTAAACATTTACGCTTAACAAGGATTTTATATGCTAGAAAAACTCTCTCAAGATGCCCTTGTAATTTGGGCGACCATTGACCCAATAGGCACTATGGCGCTGTTTGCTGCGCTTACTTCTCATTTAACTGATCAACAACGCCGTAAAACTGCATTTAAAACGGTACTTTATGCCGGGGGCGTATTATTGGGTTCTATTTTAATAGGGCAACTAATACTTAATGCGATGGGAATTAGGTTGGTGTCGTTTCAGTTAGGGGGCGGAATTATATTGTTTTTATTTGGCCTGCAAATGATTTTTGGAAACGATTCTAACAAAGCCAAACAAGACCCCGATCACGATATAGCCGTGTTTCCGCTTGCTATACCTGCAACGGCGACTCCTGGCGCTATTTTGGCGGTAATACTACTTACCGATAACCACATACACCCAATTACTACTCAAATAGGCACAGCGCTTGTTACACTTGG
This sequence comes from Pseudoalteromonas sp. SG45-3, assembly GCF_014164075.1. Taxonomy (NCBI): domain Bacteria; kingdom Pseudomonadati; phylum Pseudomonadota; class Gammaproteobacteria; order Alteromonadales; family Pseudoalteromonadaceae; genus Pseudoalteromonas; species Pseudoalteromonas sp. SG45-3. Next base: position 162,064 of record NZ_JACJEN010000006.1, read on the forward strand.
TGTGTTGGGTATTACCTTAATACTGTTGCTGCTTTCGGGTAAAATTATTAAGCTAATTGGTACTGGCGGCGCGTCTATTTTAACGCGTGTGATGGGCATGATTTTAGCCGCGTTTTCGGTTGAGCTTATTATGACCGCGCTGGAAATAAAGCAATGGGTTAAGCTCGATTAAATAACTCCTAAACATTGAAAGGAATGCCGTATGGCAATAAAAATAACAAAACACTATATTATTAATTTAAGTTTAGCCGTAGTCATTTTTGCTATTGGTATTTTAGCTATACGTTATTATAACCATTATGTATCGGCCTATACAGATGTAACAATTAACTCGAGCGTGCTTAATGAGTCGCGCAAAGTGTTTATAAGATTGCCCGCTAATTACAATCCTAAAAAAGCGTATCCGTTAATTATTAAAACCGATGGTAACTTTAATTTAGATACATGGGATAAAGCACTTACAAAACAAGCTAAGAGCGAAAAAGGGGATAAGGCTATATTGGTGTCTATTCCTAATTTGTTTTTTACAGATACACGTAATCGCGATTTAGTACCTCCTTATGCCCGCCAAGATGTAAATACACAAGCGCGTCCAGAGCATGAAACACTTATTGAACCAAATGGTGAAGCCGACAAGTTTTTAGCGTTTATTGAAACTGAGTTACTCCCTTATTTATCAGCAAAATATAAGCTTAGTAATAACCGTGTATTAAGTGGTTTTTCGGCAGGTGGTAGCTTTGTACTGTATACGCTGCATACAAAGCCTGAATTGTTTAATGGCTATTTTGCTTTTAGCCCTGCGGCTTGGTATGACGATATGACCGTAGTTAATAATTTAGAAGCGTTTTTAAGTGCTCAAGATAACAAAGTTAAGTCGTCTACTTATTTATATCTCTCGGTGGGCGGGGCAGAGCATCCGCTAATGTTAAAAGCGTTTAGTAATTTAGAGGCCGCTTTAACAGCCAACCCTAACAATAACCTTGTGTGGCAAAGTGCTATAAACAAAGGTGCTGAGCATTCAGATAATCCATCAATTAGTGTGGCTAAGGCATTAGCTGGTTATAGTACGTTTATTAAAAAGTAGGTTAGATAGGCTTAAGCGACAACTGTATACATATACAGTTGTCGTTGTTTTATCTATTTATGATAACGAATCAGCTTTATAACAATTTACTTAGTTCAATATTATTAACGACTTACAAAAAAAGGTTGGTTTAAATTATTTTTGCACAGTAATTACACATACTGTTTTTATATACAGTTCACAACTATTAAATTAGAATACCGTCAGTACCTATGAGCATATACACATCTATTTGTTACTGCTTTTAATCAGCCTTTCGCCTTTGTGATCAGCAATAAGCAGTGTAAGTACTTTGCTATTTCAATATAGTTTCACATACTCTTAATGCAGTTAATATAAATTGGCTGGTGGCTTTACAGTAAAAGAACACATCATACTAAATATTACTATAAGGCTAAACTTAGCAATAGAGTCAAATTAGAAGAAAGTAATCAAAGAGATAGTCAAAAATAATAAAGCCTGCGGTAACTACATCCACTAAAAATATAAATGCCGAGTGTGGACAATGAGTGCTTAATTAAAGTTTTTCCTCGCTCATTGTAATGAGCAGCAAAATGGTAAACGTAAAAAATAGGGGCATCGTGAATGGTGCTATTACAAATTAAAAAAGCAGATACCAATGCGGCTGTTAATGCCTTTTTTGAAATAGCCTTAAATGCAAAATCGAGTATTGAAAAAAATATGGAAAAATAAAAAAAGCCCAGTTAAAAAAGTTAAAAGGGCTAAAAGGATTGTGCTTAGGGAAGTTGTAGTCGTTTTATAAACTTATATTTAAAACTTATATCTAAAACCAAATGCTATACCGTCATCTTCCGACTGTTCCATTTGTGCTTGTTGATCGTCGTTATCGCTTTCAAAGTCGCTAAAGTCTTTACGTGCTTCTACGTAGGCAATAGTGTCTTCGTCAATTAAGTAGTGAAGGCCAATAACAGCAAACTGACGTTTAAATATATCGTCTGGGTCGGCGTTAAAGTTTGGCTGAATTACGTAATCATCACCGGCATCAAACACGTTGTAGGCAATAAAAGGGCGAAAATCGTTATCAAAGCGCTAAGATGCAAATGTTTCTACACCGATTGCGTCTTTAATTAAGCGACCGATGTTATCTGTGTCGTGGTTTTTGTTTTTATTTACGTTGGCTGCAACGTATAGGCCGGGCTCATCAATGTTGCCCCACATAATACCTGCACCATAAATTAAATCTTCAACATTGCGAGTAGAACCATCGCCAAACGTTAAATCAAACTCACCACGGTTAACACCTGCTGTAAGTGTTAGCATGTCAGTTGGGGTATAAGTAACAGACGCACCAAATGTGTAATTAAATTCAACTTCTTGGGCTGCACTATCGCCAGAGTTCCAAAGTGCTTCACATTCTTCTTCTGAAATGTCGGTGACGTCACAGGTATAAAATTCGCTGTTTTTAAGCTGCGCTTGTACTGCAAAACTAAAATCGTTATAGCTATTGCGGTACTGCACTAATTTATCTCCACGGCCAGTGCCATTAACAGCGCCATCGTCTTTGTTATAGGTGTAAACACCAGCCGCATTGCCATCCCATACAAAGCTATTATTTGTGCCGTAAACTACGTCGTACCATGCACCCCATTGTTTACCAATGGTAAGTTGGCCATATTTTTCGTGCGAAAGCCCTGCGTAACCTAAACGGTTGTATAAAAACTCATCCTGGATAGACTCAAAACGATTGTTATAAATAATATCGCTGCTGCCAACAGGGTTTACACCCCATTCTACGAGTGCGAGTGCGGTCCAGTCTTTCTTAAGCTTTCGGGTAAATCCAAAGTTAATGCGCGAGGTACCGTTAACAACTTCGGTTTCGTTTTGTGTATTAATTACACGCACATCAAGATATCCACCAACTTCAACAGTATTTTTGTCATCTTTGTATAATTCTACTGCCGAAACAGCGGGTGCGAATACAATACTTGCGCTAATAAGCGTCGCTAATTTTTTGCTCATCTTGTGTGTTGCCCTGTGTAAATTGGTCAATTTTTTACGTAGGTAAAAATTCAGATTCGAAGACTAACAAAGCAATAAACGGCTCAAAAGTGAAAAATACTCAATAAAATTAATCGTTAAACTTAACGGATATTCACTAAAGGTTAATTTTGTTTTTCAGGTGTTGCAAAAATTTATGTTTTTAATGATTTGATAGGTAAATAGGATGAGAAATTAGCGATGTATAAAAATTGTAATTTGAATTAATTTCATCTTGGTTAAAAAGTAGTAACTAGTGTAAAAGCTCTAAAAGTACTTTATTTTCATAAATATAACTTTTTATTATTACAGGGTGAACAAAAATGAGTTAAGTAGACACACAAACACGTTAAAAGTGTTTTTACTCTAATTTGTATCGTAATTTCTAATCTCTTATGCCTGTTTATAAAACGTACTTTATGGATTTTAATTAGAATAAGCTGAATAAAAATTAACGAAACCATTAAATCTAATCCGTTATTTTTACTACTAACTACATAGCCATAATAAATGGCTAAAACGCAGTGGTTTGCTTTTAAACTTTCATAGAAAAACAGGCCATTTTGGTTTAAACTGCGCGCAATTTAAATACATCATTACTCCTTTGGAGGGTAGCGCTATTATTAGTACAGCTAATGTCACCATGCAATTTGGTGCTAAACCATTATTTGAAAATATCTCAGCAAAATTTGGCGATGGTAACCGTTACGGTTTAATCGGTGCAAATGGTTGTGGTAAATCAACATTTATGAAAATTTTAAGTGGTGAGCTCGAAGCGTCTGCAGGTAATGTAAGTACTGATCCTAACGAACGCGTTGCTAAACTTAACCAAGATCAGTTTGCCTACGAAGAATACTCAGTAATCGATACCGTGATTATGGGCCACAAAGAGTTGTGGGAAATTAAACAAGAACGAGACCGTATTTACTCTTTACCTGAAATGAGTGAAGAAGACGGTATGAAAGTAGCCGATCTTGAAACTGAATTTGCTGAAATGGATGGTTACTCTGCAGAATCTAAAGCAGGTGAGCTTTTATTAGGTGTAGGTATTGGCACTGACCAACACTTTGGCCCAATGTCAGAAATTGCACCGGGTTTTAAGCTGCGCGTGCTACTTGCACAGGTATTATTTTCAGACCCAGACATTATGCTACTTGATGAGCCTACTAATAACTTGGATATTTACACCATCAAGTGGTTAGAAGACGTGTTAAATCAGCGCGACTGTACCATGATAATCATCTCGCATGACCGTCACTTTTTAAACTCTGTGTGTACACACATGGCCGACATTGACTACGGCGAGCTTCGTATTTACCCAGGTAATTATGACGAATACATGTTTGCAGCAACGCAAGCACGTGAGCAATTACTTAACGAAAACGCGAAAAAGAAAAACCAAATTGCTGAACTTCAACAGTTTGTATCTCGTTTCTCTGCTAATGCATCTAAAGCTAAGCAAGCAACATCGCGTGCTAAACGTATCGACAAAATCCAATTAGACGAAGTTAAAGCATCTTCACGCCAAACGCCGTTTATCCGTTTTGATCAAGAAAAGCAGTTATTCAGAAACGCACTTGAAATGACAAACTTAACACAAGGTTTTGACGACAATACGTTGTTTTCTGGACTTGAAGGTTTAGTAGAAGTTGGCGAACGTATTGCTATTATTGGTGAAAATGGTGTTGGTAAAACAACATTACTTAATACATTAGCAGGGCGCCTAGCACCTAAAGCTGGTGAGTTTAAGTTCTCAGAAAACGCGAATATTGGTTACTACGCGCAAGATCACGCTGATGAGTTTGCAACCGACATGAACTTGTTTCAGTGGATGGAGCAATGGCAACAAGAAGGCGACGACGAGCAAGTGGTTCGTAGCTTCTTAGGCCGTATGTTATTCTCTCAAAACGATATTAAAAAATCAGTTAAAGTAATTTCAGGTGGTGAGCAAGGCCGCATGTTGTTTGGTAAAATTATGATGCATAAGCCAAACATATTGTTAATGGATGAGCCAACTAACCACATGGATATGGAATCAATTGAAGCGCTTAACTTAGCCCTTGAAGCTTACGAGGGTACATTGATGTTTGTTTCCCACGACCGTCAGTTTGTATCATCGGTTGCAACCCGTATTTGGGAAATTAAAGACGGTAAAGTTATCGACTTTAGAGGCAACTACGCCGAATACTTAGCGAGTAAAGAAGCTTAATTAGCTATTTACCCGTTAACTCTAAAAAGCCATGTTTAAACATGGCTTTTTTTGTTTTTGTGAGTCGCAATTAAACTTGGTTTGGGTATAATACCCGCCTAAAACCGGACATAAGTCCGCTATTTTTAAAATACATTACTGAGGAGTATTTATGACTGTTGGCATTATTATGGGTTCAAAATCAGATTGGCCAACCATGGAACATGCAGCACTTATGCTAGAGCATTTTGGCATTAAGTACGAAACCAAAGTCGTGTCTGCACACCGCACTCCTCAATTACTTGCTGATTACGCAAGTTCAGCCGCAGAACGTGGTATTAAAGTTATTATTGCTGGTGCTGGCGGCGCAGCGCATTTACCTGGTATGGCGGCTGCTTTTACGTCGCTTCCTGTACTTGGCGTACCTGTAAAATCAAAAGCATTAAATGGTGTTGATTCACTTTTATCTATTTGCCAAATGCCTAAAGGCGTTGCAGTAGGTACGCTTGCAATTGGTGAGCCGGGCGCAGCAAACGCGGGTTTATTAGCTGCACAAATTTTAGGATGTCAAAATCCAGAAATTTTTGCAAAAATTGAAGCGTTTCGTAAAGCTCAAACCGACACTATATTAGCTAATCCAAACCCTGCAGAGTAATAATGAATATTTTAATATTAGGTGCAGGGCAACTTGCACGTATGATGAGCCTTGCAGGAGCGCCGCTTAATTTAAACGTTGTTGCGTACGATGTAGGCAGTAAACAAATTATGCACCCGCTAACCGGTGAGGTTTATAACACGTCGCTTGAGCAAGCAATATCAAACGCTGATGCCATTACTGCCGAGTTTGAGCACATTCCTGATGATGTTTTAACCCTTTGCTGTAACAGTAATAAGTTTTACCCAGGTAAAGCCGCTATTAAAACCGGTGGCGATCGCTCGCTTGAAAAGGCATTGCTTGATAAAACAAACGTAACTTGTGCGCCGTACCAATTAATTACTGAAAAAGCGCATTTAGAACTTGCCGTTAAAACACTAGGTAAACCACTTGTAATTAAAACATGTCAAGCGGGTTACGATGGAAAAGGCCAATGGCGTTTAAAATCTGATGATCAAATAGACGAAATTTGGTCACAAATGGATGATTTTATTGCATCGGGCACCGAGCTTGCGCCACATACGATTATTGCTGAAAAAATGATTCCGTTTGATCGTGAAGTATCTATTATTGGTGCACGCGACAAACACGGTAATGTTGCTATTTATCCGCTAACAGAAAACGAGCACACAAATGGTGTATTAACGCTTTCTATTGCCGGTAAAAATAATCAAAGTGTTGAAGCTCAAGCAAACGATGCATTTACAAAAATAGCAAACGAGCTTAACTACGTTGGCGTATTAGCAATTGAGTTTTTTGATGTAAGAGGCACGTTACTCGTTAACGAAATTGCACCGCGTGTACATAACTCAGGCCACTGGACGCAACAAGGCTGCCATTGCTCACAGTTTGAAAACCACATGCGTGCTGTTGCAGGTTTGCCGCTTGGTAATACAGAGCTTAAACACATTACCGCGATGATAAACGTATTAGGCCAACCAAGTATTCCAAGTGAAGTATTAAAAACGGTTGATGTAACGAGCCATTGGTACGGTAAAACAGCTAAGCCAGGTCGTAAAATGGGCCATATTAATGTATCAGCTGTTAATATGAGTGAGCTTGCGGACAAACTTGGTGAACTTACAGAGTACCTACCAGAGCAAGATTATCCTGGTATTTTAAAAGCAGCTGCCAATTTAGTGCTCAGTGAATAGTTATCATACCTTTATATAAATACCGGCTTAAGCCGGTATTTTTTTGTCATAAAAATGGGCTTTGAATATGTAATACTGTTAAAGTCTAATTTTAAATTTGTGAAGTAAAACAATGAAACTAAAAACAATATCTGGCGTGCTAGCCATTACTGCATTATTTAGCTTAAATACATTTGCATCGGAATCTCTTCGTGTTGCAACTTTTAATGTAAGTATGGATGCAACTAATCACACGCCTAAAGGTGAGCAAGTTAAAAGTGATGCTTTAGTTAATGCACTTAAAGCTAACCACCAGCAAATTAAGAACATAGCGGAAATTATTCAGCGTGTTCGCCCTGATATTATTTTACTTAACGAATTTGATTACATCCCAAAAGAGCAAGGCATTGAATACTTTAATCAGCATTATTTAAATGTAGGTCAGCAAAAACAAGCCGCTATTAACTACCCTTACTCTTATATTGCACCAGTAAATACAGGCCTAGCTACCGAGTTTGATTTAGATAACGATGGCAATAAAAATGGCGTGATGGGCGATGCACAAGGCTTTGGCTTTTTTGAAGGGCATTATGGTATGGCTATTTTGTCAAAATACCCAATTAATTTTGATAAAGTAAGAACCCTTCAAACCTTTAAATATAAAGACATGCCAAATGCACAAATGCCTGTAATGCCTAAAACAGGTGAAAACTGGTATAACGCACAAGAATGGCAAGCACTTAGACTCAGTTCTAAATCGTTTTGGGATTTACCTATCAGCATAAATGATAAAACAATTCATGTTATTGCATCTCACCCAACACCGCCTGTATTTGACGGTGAAGAGGATAGAAACGGCAAGCGTAACCACGATGAAGTAAGATTAATTGCCGATTACGTTTCAAATGCTAAGTATATTTATGACGATAAAGGCGAAAAGGGCGGTTTAAAAGTTCACTCTCGTTTTGTTATTTTAGGCGATTTAAATGCAGCCTCTGAGGGGGACAAAGCCCGTACAAATACCACCGACCAATTACTTAAAAACCCACTTATCAACGCAAGCTTTGTTCCAAAAAGCGAAGGTGCTAAAGAGCAGTATGATGTGCCATATGCACAAAATTACAGTGCTAATTGGCAAGCCCGTGTTGATTACGTTTTACCATCAAACTATGGTTTAAAAATTAAGGACGGTGGTGTGTTTTGGCCTACTAAAATGAGTAGTGAGTATCGCTTAATTAAAGATAGAAACGCATCGAGCGATCACCGCATGGTTTGGCTTGATTTGGTAATTGAATAACGCCTGTTAACATGAGAAGCGCTAGTAAACTGAGCTTTACCCTGTTTAATGGCTATTTATCTTAAAAAATTGCAATAACTTAAGTGCTTCTGCTTAAATACGGCTTAATTATAATAACCGTATAGAAGCACTATGATTTTTAATTTTTCTTCATCTAAAACGTTAGTGGCCTTAGCTGTTGCCTCAAGTGTTATGCTTGCAGGTTGTAGCGCTACCGCTAATACCTCTTCAACACAGCAAAGTGCTTTACCAGCAACTAAAATTGCTGCGGTTGTAAACACGCCAGCAGATATCGGCTCACAAAAAATAACGCTAGAACAAGCAATGGCCGATCCGGATTGGATGGGTAATCAGCCAGAGGGTGCTTACTGGGCGAGCGATTCGTCTACTATTATTTATGCTCAAAAAGAGCAGGGTAATACACTACGCGATTTATTTAGCCAATCGGTTACTAGCCAAACAGCAGAGCAAGTAGCTCTTAATAAACTTCATACTGTGGGTTCTAATAAAGCCGTTTATTCTAAAAATAAAACAATGGCGGCCTACACATTTAAAGGCAATGTATTTGTTAAAAACCTAAAAACCGGCGAACTTAAACAAATTACAGCTACATCAGCGGGCGAGTCAAAGCCACAATTTTTAAATAATGGCGATTTAGTTTACCGCCAAGGCAATGTATTTTTTAAAGTTGATTTAAAAACAGGCTTAACGAGCGAGCTTGCTAACTTAAAACTTGCTGATGAGCCAAAAGGTATTGAAGAGCCAAGCACGTATATTGCTAAAGAGCAGCATAAATTGATTAAATTTGTGGCGCTCCAACAAAAAAATAAAAAAGATAAGCAAGCACGCAGTGAGCAAATTAATGAACAAAACGATTCAATTGTTAACACAGCTTATTACTTAGGCGAAGGAAATACCGTTGCAGAAGCGCAGCTTTCGCCAAATGGTGATGCGCTGTTAGTCGTTGTACAAAAGCAAACAGACTGGCGTGGTGATGGCGATATTATGCCTAACTACATTACAAATGACGCCACTATAGAACCTAAAAAAGCACGCCGCCGTGTAGCCGACGCTAAAGAAGAAACCTCAAAGCTTGTCTACATCAATTTAACTAACAAAGAGCAAACATCACTTAGCTTTAATACCTTACCGGGCTTTGACGAAGATGTTTTAGCCGCAGTTAAAAAAGAAAATTATGCACGTGATGGTAAAACATATAAGTCTAAAAAGGCACCTCGTGGTATTAACCTTATTATGGACTGGGGTTTTGAGCAAAGCCCAATAGTATGGAACGATGACGGCTCGCAAGTAGCTGTAATGCTTGAAGCGTGGGACAACAAAGACCGCTGGCTTGCAACGGTAGATTTTAAAAACAACAAACTTGTGTCGCAACATCGCCTGCATGACGATGCATGGATTGCTTACGCATTTAACGACTTTGGTTGGTTACATAACTCAAACACGCTTTATTACCTATCGGAAGAGTCGGGTTACAGCCAGCTTTATAAAAAGCCTGTAAATGGTAGTGCAACCGCACTAACACAAGGCCAATTTGAGGTTTCTAACTTAACGCTTACCAGCGACGACAGCGCAATTTATTACAAAGCGAATGTTGAGCATCCAGGGCTTTACGAAATTTACCGTGTTAACCCGCAAACAGGTAATAGCGAGCAAGTAACTGACTTAAATGGTATGACCGATTACACGTTAAGCCCAGATGAAAACAAGTTACTTCTTAAGCACTCTACAATTACTATGCCTAATGAGCTGTACGTAGCAGATGCTAAAGCCAATACAAAAGCAACGCGATTAACTCATACAGTGTCGGATGAGTTTTTAGCTAAAAAGCTAACTGCACCTAAAATTGTTGCTGTGCCATCGAGCCATACCGAACAACCAATATACGCAAAAGTGTACTACCCAGCTGATTACGTTGAAGGTGAAGTAGGTAAAAATCGCAAAGCAGTTATTTTTAACCACGGCGCGGGTTACTTACAAAACTCACATATGGGATTTTCGGTTTATTTTCGTGAATTTATGTTTCATTCATTGCTCGCTGATGAAGGTTACATAGTAATGGATATGGATTACCGCGCATCTAAAGGTTACGGGCGTGATTGGCGCACCGCAATTTATCGTCAAATGGGAACGCCTGAAACACAAGATTTAGCCGATGGCGTTAAATGGATGGCGCAAAATGCCAACGTTGATACCAAAGCAGTCGGCACTTATGGTGGCTCTTACGGCGGCTTTATGACCTTTATGGCATTGTTTACCGCGCCTGAGTTGTTTCAATCGGGTGCGGCACTTAGACCTGTTACCGATTGGGCACATTACAATACAGGTTATACAGCTAATATATTAAACCATCCTGATGTTGACCCGATTGCGTATGAGCGCAGCTCGCCAATTTATTACGCTGAGGGCTTAAACAAACGTTTATTAATTAATGCCCCAATGGTTGACGATAACGTGTTTTTTCAAGACTCAGTGCGTTTAGTACAGCGCTTAATAGAGCTTGAAAAACAAAACTTTGAAACAGCTATATTCCCTGTTGAACCGCATGGCTTTGTACAGCCTTCAAGCTGGTTAGACGAATACCGCCGTATTCATAAATTATTTAAAGAAACGCTTTAAGCTTTAATTATAAAAACAAAAACGCCGCATTGGTTTAGTTAACTAATGCGGCGTTTTTATTGGGTTGAACAAAATCTAACTTTATTTTTTCTTTTTAAAGAGCTCTATAACCAGTGGTATGGCAAGCAGAGTCCCGCCAATTACACCAATTAAATGTGCATCAATAGCCACAGTGGAGTTAATAAGCTTTCCTATATCAGCATTAGGGCCGCTAAATTGCTCAAACGCTATTTTAATCCATACGCCTATAAATAATAAATACCCCGACTTAAGCCCTACAGTTATATCTTTAACTGCCCCCCAAATAATTACGCCATGCAGCAGAGCACTTAATCCGGTATAAATATGTATGCTTGGGCAAAACCAATACACGCCAAGTCCACACCACAGTGCCAGCGCACTTATATTAACGGCGTAACGAGTAGGTGATGTGTATTCGCCATGTAGTAACCATATTAGTAAAACACCACTGGCATTTAGTCCCAAATGAGCCCAATTAGCATGAACAAATTGGCTAGAAAAGATTCGCCACAGTTCGCCATCATCAATTAGGCTTCGGTTAAATTCAAGTAAACTATTTAAATCAAATGCAGCAAAAATGGTACTAAAAAGCAGCAAAATAATAGGCGGTAATATATAACGAGGTTGAATAGGTAAATTAAGCATTTTATTATATTTTTTTAGTCAAAATTTTTGCATATTGTGCCCGTTTAACTTTAAGATGCCAAATACAACTACGTAATTAAGTGTTTTTAGTATTTTTATGCATTTTAAACTTAACTCATTATTTGCCATTGGACTGTGCGCAGTATCACTGCCTTCATTTGCACAGCAAGCAACTCAAATTGAAACTCGCGAACCTGAAGCTGCTACCGGATTAATCCATAAAAAAGTAGTGCAAGGTGATAAATACATGGTAGCTGCGGCAAATCCATATGCCTCAAAAGCCGGTCAACAAATTTTAGCCCAAGGCGGCAGTGCCGTAGATGCTGCGATTGCTACTCAACTAGTGCTTACTTTAGTTGAACCGCAATCCTCAGGTATTGGCGGTGGTACATTTATGATGTACTACAACAAAGCAAACAATAAATTGACTAGTTTTGATGGCCGCGAAACAGCACCTGCAAATGCAGACGAAACGCTGTTTTTAGATAAGCACGGTAAAGCCGTTAAATGGATTGAAGCTGTAGTAGGCGGACGCTCTGTTGGTGTGCCTGGTATTTTACACGCCTTTGCAAGCGCGCATAAACAATACGGTACATTGCCATGGGAAGCGCTTTTTAAACCGGCTATTGAACTTGCAGAGCAAGGCTTTGTAATTTCGCCGCGTTTACATGGCTTATTAGCACGCCAATTAAACCCTGGTGTATTGAGTATGCCGATTATTAACGAATACTTTTACCCAAATGGTAAGTTAATTGAAGTAGGTAGTGTTAAAAAGAATCAACCGCTTGCTGATTTATACAAAGACATTGCAAAGCAGGGCATTGATGCATTTTACAAAGGCGAAAACGCTAAACAAATGGTTAATGCTGTACAGCACTCTAAAATAGCCCCTGGTAAATTAAGTGTGCAAGATTTAGCAGATTACAAAAGTAAGGAACGCGATGCGGTATGTATACAATACCGTGCTTATAACGTGTGTTCTATGGCGCCACCAAGTAGTGGCGGTGTAGCTGTGCTACAAATGCTTGGCCTACTTGAGCATAAAGATATGAGCGCACTTAAACCAAATGGCGAAAAGGCGATTCATTACTTTAGCCAAGCTTCGCGTATTGCATTTGCCGATCGCGATATGTACATGGGCGATCCCGATTTTACTCAAGTACCTACAAAAGAGCTATTAAACAAAGATTACATTGCCTCACGCGCTAAATTAATTACCGAAACAGACCAAAAAGCCGTAGCCGGTAATCCAGTAGGGTACCTAAGTTATGCAATGGATGATTCATACGAGTTACCTTCTACTTCTCATGTCTCTATTGTAGATAGTAAAGGTAATGCAGTTTCGATGACTAGTTCAATTGAAATGGCGTTTGGCTCTACGGTTATGGTTAATGGCTTTATTTTAAATAACCAACTAACTGACTTTTCGTTATCGCCACGTAAAAACGGCAAGCTTGTAGCAAACCGTGTAGAGGCTGGTAAACGCCCGCGTAGCTCTATGTCACCGGTAATGGTATTTAATAAAGATGGCAGCTTACGTTTAATTGTAGGCTCACCTGGCGGTAGTCGTATCATAGATTACGTTGCACAAGTTGTTGTGGGTGTTATTGACTGGAATTTATCAGCGCAAGACGCTATTAACTTACCGCGTACAACAAATCGTAACGATTACACCAGCCTTGAAAAAGGCACAGCTATTGAAGCCATTGCGCCTGCGCTTACTAAACGTGGCCACAATGTACGTATTATTGACTTAAACTCGGGCTTACACGCAGTTGAAGTTAAAAATGACAAACTTTACGGCGGAGCTGATCCACGCCGTGAAGGTGTTGCGTTATCTGATTTAACTGATAATAACGCCACTATCAAATTTTAAATTATGTATAATATGCATGCGGGCAGTGAAGCCCGCATGTATTTTCTCTCAATGGTCTGACTAGCTTAATTGTCGTTGCAATTAAACCTCTAACACTGATAATGACAGATCATAACTTAAGACTCCGTTAAAGCCTGGAAATATGACAACTAATACTGATCCTAACTACTTATATATTCATCATTCTGGCCCTGGCCTAATTGAAACACCGCTATTAAATAAAGGCAGCGCCTTTAGTAAAAAAGAACGCGAAAATTTCAATCTTGCTGGTTTACTTCCTCCTCGCTTTGAAACAATAGAAGAGCAAGTTGAGCGTTGTTATCAGCAGTATTCTAGCTTTACCGACAACCTTAATAAGCATATTTACTTACGTGCGATTCAAGATAACAACGAAACACTTTACTACCGTTTAGTGCGTGACCACCTTGAAGAAATGATGCCAATCATTTACACACCGACAGTGGGCGATGCTTGTGAAAAATTCTCTGACATTTATCGCAGCGCACGTGGTTTATTTATTTCGTATGAAGATCGCTACCAAATTGACGACATTTTACGCAACGCTACCAAAGGTAAAGTAAAAGTTATTGTTGTAACCGATGGCGAGCGTATTTTAGGCCTTGGCGATCAGGGTATTGGTGGCATGGGTATTCCAATTGGTAAATTGTCACTTTACACAGCGTGTGGTGGTATAAGCCCAGCATACACATTGCCTGTAATGCTTGATGTGGGTACTAATAACGAAAAGCTTTTAAACGATCCTATGTACATGGGCGCACGCCATAAGCGAATTGCTCAAGACGAATACGATGAGTTTTTAGATTTATTCATTAAAGCGGTTAAACGTCGCTGGCCAAATGTATTACTTCAGTTTGAAGATTTTGCACAGCCAAATGCAATGCCATTACTTAAGCGCTACCGCAATGAAATTTGTAGCTTTAACGATGACATTCAAGGTACTGCGGCTGTAACGGTCGGTTCTTTACTTGCTGCGTGTCGTGTTAAAAATTCAACCCTAAGCCAGCAAAAAGTAGTTTTTGTGGGTGCAGGCTCTGCTGGTTGTGGTATTGCTGAGCAAATTATTAGCCAAATGGTTTTTGAAGGTATTTCAGAAGCTCAAGCGCGTAGCCAAGTATTTATGGTTGACCGTTTTGGTTTGCTTAGTGAGGGTATGGAAGGCTTACGCGATTTCCAACAAGCACTTGCACAACCTACAGGCTCGTTAAGTGATTGGACGTACAGCGGCGAGTACGCATCACTGCTTGATGTTATGCACTGTGCTGAGCCTGACATTTTGATTGGTGTTTCTGGTCAACCTGGCTTATTTACAGAACAAGTAATACGCGCTATGCATGCCGGTTGTGAACAGCCAATTATTTTCCCATTAAGTAATCCATCTAAGCAAGTAGAAGCGCATCCTGCTGATGTGATTAAGTGGACTGACGGTAAAGCACTTGTTGCCACAGGTAGCCCATTTGATCCTGTTGAGTACAATGGCGAGACGTTCCCAATCCCACAATGTAACAACAGTTATATTTTCCCGGGTATTGGTTTAGGGGTTATTGCCGCTAAAGCGACACGCATTACAGATGCAATGTTAAGTGTATCTAGCGAAATGCTTGCAGAGTCGTCGCCGCGTGCAAACACAGGTAAAGGTAGTTTATTACCAGCCCTTACGGAAATTGAAACGCTAAGTAAACGTATTGCATTTGCCATCGCTAAAAAGGCAATCGAAGAGGGCGTTGCTCTTGAGATTACGGATGACGCATTATGGGCAGCAATCGACAAAAATTACTGGTTACCAAAATACCGTAACTATAAACGTTGTAGTGTTTAATTAGGTTTATAAGTAATTAAAAGTAAATGGCGTAATAGCATTAGTTACAACGCTTAACAAAAAACAGGCAATTGCCTGTTTTTTTGTGCTTGTTCATATTTAATTAACCACGTACGGTGTTTACTTGCTTTTACATAATTAAAGGATCGACTTAATGAAAACACTGACTCTTGTTTTAGGTAGTGCACTGGCTTTAAACGTACTTAGCTTTGATGCACTTGCGGCAGCGACTCCCGATGCTCCTCATATTTATGTTAAGGGCGAAGCGACTCTTACTACAATGCCAGATTACGTACAGCTTAGTGTAGGTATTACCGAAGTTGATAAAGACTTAATTGCTGCTAAAAATAAAACCGACTTAACTATCGCCAAGGCAATTAAGCTCGTAAAAGAGATTGGTGTTAAAGAGGGAGATATAAACGCAGGGCAAATTTCAATAAACCGTGATAGCCAATACAACCGCACTACCGGTAATCAAGAATTTAAAGGCTTTAAGGTTTCTCGTACGTTAACAGTAAAACTCAGCGATATAAATAAATACCCTGAGTTACTACAAAGCTTAGTTAACAACGGTATTAACGAAATTAATCAAACGCAATTTTTAGCAAGCAACTACAACGAGCTGCATAAAAAAGCGCAAAAGTTAGCAATTAAAGACGCACGGGATGCTGCAAAAGAGTTTAGTGAAGATTATGACGTTGATTTAAAAGGATTATACAGCGCGTCACTAAGTCCACTCAATGTGCAGTCGCAGCCTTATATGCGCGCAGAAAAAGTAATGATGGCTGATAGCGCACCAAGTAACTATGTACCTGATGCCTACCATGCTGGAGAGATTAAAGTAACAGCGTCAAGCTACGCTGTGTACTACATAGATTAAACTATGTTTTAAGTTTTTATTTTTGGTGGTGCTCAAAACGTGCCACCAACTTCTCACCTTGCTCTTGGCTGATACGCGCTATAGAGTTAAGCATATTAGTCACTTCGCGTCTGTCGTATTCATTAGTTACATGCTCGTTTATGTCATCAACAATTGCATTTAAATAATTAAATAAACTGTTGCGTGCATCGGTATCTTTATGGGCTACAAACAAAATATTTTTAAATGCCTCAAGCACGTTTGTCATTACGTATGCATCGCCTTTGGCGTAATTACGCAGCGGTGTAAAGTTGTCGTGTAATAACTCATCAAAGCTTGTTTCATGAAGGTACAACAACGGGGCATTATCACTGTGCTTAAACGAGTAGTTAATATCGTTAATCGAAAGCCGTTGAATAAGTAAAATGCTCAGCATATCAATTGATTTAACCGCAGTACCGGGATCGTTTATGCCTGGACTCATTGCCTTAACCGCAATTTCTGATATTTGCGTTAATCCATAACGGTAATGATCGCTAATGTACTCTTCTATATAAAAAATAAAGCAGTCGAGAATTTTATTAATCAGCTCTTCATCGTTTGCTATATCTTTATTGCATTTTAAAAACGGATAACCTTTAACTGTAAAATAGCCTTGGTTTACAGATATATACACCTTTATATCTTGCTCAGCCAAAATGGCACACAGCTTATCGGTATGTACGCCTTTATAATATCCTTCTGTTTTACTGCTTACCGAATGCCACTTGCTAAAGTCTGGAAAGTCTTCAACTGGGTTCTCTTGTTGTCTTTGTATTATTGTTTTAATTTCGTTTTTAGTTTGGCTAAACAAGCCATTTAACACGTTATCAACTTGAATAGCACGTGAGATTGAGTGTATAAAAAATACAAACAAACCTAATGAAATCAATCCAAAAATAAGTGCAAACAACACACCAATTGAAGGAATTGCCGTACTGCCACCATCAAGCTTATTAATATTTATAAGCATAATAATAGAGTAAATTATGCTGCCTAAATAAAAGCCCAAAACCATTTGGTGTGATTTACGCGTAATAAGCCCTGGCACAACGCGGGGCGATAAACTAGCACTGGCCGAATTTAAAACCACCATCACCATCGAAAAACTAAACACGGTAAGCGAAATAATACTCCCCGCTAAAGTGCTTAAAATAGTCCGCGCGTTTTCTGCGCTATCTACAAGTACAACCGATATAAATGACTTGAGCTGCTCAACAGGGGCTAAATATTCAACCGACATTGTAATAATGGCAAATACCAAAAAGCCCACTGAAAGCATCGAAGGGTAAAAGCCAATACTGTTAATCATTTCACGGTAACTGTCGGCTACTTTGCGAGGTACAAACATAAAATCCTTATGTATTTTCTACTAACTTAATACCTCTAGCTTAGCATAGGCAATTATTAAACTTCTGATAATGCTGCTCAAATTTATGTGTTATTATCACGCCCACAATAATAGAGCGCATGTTTATGCGATAAAAATAACAGGAAAACGCCGTGATCATTTCAACTTATGCTGCATTACTCGCATTCTTTTACATTTATTTAAGCTTTAACGTAATAAAAGTGCGCCGTGCGGAGCAAATATCACTTGGTGATAACGGTAATGCAACGCTGCAACGTGCTGTGCGTGCCCACGCAAATTTTATGGAATACGTGCCATTTGCTTTAATTTTGCTTTTTTTAGCAGAGTACCAAGGGCTTGCTAGCCATTACTGCCATATATTAGGTGGTGCGTTATTAGTAGGGCGTGTGTTTCAAAATTTAGGCATAGTAGAAAAAAGCCTTAAATATCGCCAAATTGGTACTATTACTACATTTTTAGTCATGATTATCAGCGCCTTTGTATTACTAGTAACACGCGGCTAATTATAGAAAAGTTAATGAGCAAAATATTTATAATAGGTTTACCACGTACCGGCACAACGAGTATGTGCCACGCATTTTTAGAGCTCGGCATTACAACGGCGCATACCGCGTATACTAATGCTTGTTTTGAAAATGCTAACGCGATTGCCGACACTCCCATATTTAATGACTTTAAAGCACTTGATATTCATTATCCAGACTCTAAG
Source organism: Pseudoalteromonas sp. SG45-3 (assembly GCF_014164075.1). Classification (NCBI taxonomy): domain Bacteria; kingdom Pseudomonadati; phylum Pseudomonadota; class Gammaproteobacteria; order Alteromonadales; family Pseudoalteromonadaceae; genus Pseudoalteromonas; species Pseudoalteromonas sp. SG45-3. The sequence continues at coordinate 180,414 of NZ_JACJEN010000006.1, forward strand.
TTTATTTATTTAGAACGCGAACTGAGTGCATGGCTACCTTCAATAAAGCAGCTTTTAACGCGTATGCACACTAATTTAACGCGCGGCGACGGGGGCTTTAATATTCATATAAAACGCTGTTATTTAAATACGTTTAGTGAGCTTTCGCTTGATAATATTAGCGACGATAGTTACTTAGCAGACTGTTATGAAACACATTTTAATGATGCTCAAACGTACTTTAATAACCGTGACGACGATTTTTTATCCATTGATATAGCAAAGCCTGATAGTTACAAAAAGTTGTGTAATTTTTTAAGATTAGAAAGTGATAAAACTGATTTTGAAAAAATGAATATGGGCGGAAAAGTCACCGCATGGAACGATATTAAACACCCGTTAAAAGTTGAGTCTACGGCTAAAGGGCGCATAGATAAATTACTGCCTTACAAGATTTTTTAAATCAAATACGTTAAAATCCCCGCATTATTATTTAAGTTGTACAGAACATGTTTGAATTAAAATACCACACCCCATTTGAATGGACCGAAGTTGTCCTTGCTGACTTTAATACTTTTTTACAAGATCATGCCGCTGCTGAAAAAAAAGCATCGGGTATGGCTATGTCTATGCTTTCGCATTATCCAGACAAACGTAAATTAGTAAAAGCTATGACCGATTTAGCGCTAGAAGAATTAATACACTTTAAACAAGTACTTAAATTGCTTTTAGAGCGCGATGTAAACTTAGGTGACGACAAAAAAGACCCGTACATAAAACAAATACGTGCACTATTTAGACACGGTCGTGATGGTTTTTTAATGGACCGATTACTGGTTGGCGGTGTAATTGAAGCACGTGGTCACGAGCGTTTTTCTTTAGTAGCACAAGCACTTCCCGAGGGTAAAGAAAAAGACTTTTATGTTGCGATTGCCAAGTCAGAAGAAAAACATAAAAATCTTTTTGTAGAGCTTGCTTACGAATACTTTGATAAAGAAGAAGTTGATACTCGCCTAGAAGAGTTACTTACAGCAGAAGCTAAAATCTGTGAAAGCATCCCATTTACAGCTGCTTTGCATTAACTAAAATTAGCGCAGAGCCTATTTTATTCGCTTTGCGCCACCTGCCTCTACTCTCATTTCTTGGTTAAACCCTTCATGAATTATTGATTTGCAATTTGCGAATCAAAATAATAAAACACACTTTCACACATCTTAATGCATTGATAATAAATACAAAAGCGTTTGGTCTCATACTTGCTACCTATACATTAAGCAAATTTAGGGAAAGGCTTATGTTAAAATTTACTTTTATACTATTACTAATATCTTTTAGCGCCGTAGGCAGTGAAAGTCATTTAGATTATATAGAAAATGCAAATGGTGAGCGGGTACAAAAAGTATCACACTTAGTTAAATGGACACATACTCGCTTTGTGTTTACCCGTGATATTTCTCGCATTGCACTTGGCCACGAAACAACACTTGATGTGAACGTGGTTAATGGCCGTGAGCTACTAATTTTAGCTAAAAAGTTGGGCCGTACATCTATGATGGTGTGGTACGACGATAAAAGCTCGGAAACATTTTTACTTGGCGTAACCGAAGATTACAGCGTGCTTGAAAATGCCCTCAACGATATTCATCCTGACGTGCAGCTAACCATAGCACCTGATCGCCATGCTGTTGTATTACGCGGTGAAGTACCTACTATAAATTATCGTCATGCCGCTTATGAAGCTGCAAAAAACTATCTATACGCCAGTAGCTCACAAGCATCACAACCCGTTATTACCTCAAACCCTAACCAAGGAATGTTTAATTCTCTCGCTCAACGCTTGCAAGGATTGGGTAACGCAAACGGTGGTACCTCTCAAAACTCGAGCAAAGTCGCTATTATTAATTTAATAAAAGTAACTCAAGCACCCAAGCCAAAAGAAGAACGTATTAGCGAAGTAATTAAATCAATGGGTGCAGATAAAGTAACTATTAAACGCATCTCGGTTGATGAGCTATCAAATGATGATAGCGATGTATTTTTACTGTCAGGCTCTGTAAAAAATCAAATAAAGCTAGTGCGCTTATTAAATACAATTAATAAATTATTCGAACCAGAGCAAGCATTACAAACTCAGGGATCTCCTCTTGATCCTAATAATTTAATGGGCGGCGCAACGCAGGATAAAAGCGCAGGTATTGAAGTGCTTGCCAACGAGTCGGGTGGGTTAATAAACGATGCTACATCAGGATTAAACTTAAGTAATGTGAGTTCTAATATTGCAAGAGCAACGCTTCTTTCAGTGGCTGGCGGTAAAGTTTTGTCGAGCATTGAAGTTGAAGATTTACCGCAAGTTCGTGTGTCGGTACAATTATACGAAGTAAATCAACGTAGGTTAAAGCAATGGCGCCCAGATATTAGCGTGCTCTCTAATGGGTATGAAAAAGAAGCGGGCTTGTTTGGCCGTGACGGTATGACTAATCGCGAATCTGGCTCTGCAACAATAGAAAATGCGCTGCAATTAATTGGCGGTCAATTAACTAATAACTTACAGCTTTCTACCTCACAGTTTGCCATTGATATGTTGTTTTCATTACTTGAACAAGAAGGTATTTCGCGAACGCTTTCTCGCCCTACAATCACGGTTTTAGCCGGTGAAAGTGCCGTGTTTAAAGTCGGTGGTGAAGTACCTGTACCTACAAGTTATAGCCCATCTGGCATTACAAGCGGTCAGCAAGGTAGTAGTGGGTCGGTGTTTAGCGGTACGGAATTTAAATCATTCGGAGTTGAATTAAATGTACGCGCTATGGTTGACGACAAAGACAGAATAACACTTGATCTAAACCCAGTAATTTCACTACCCGATACCACGTTAACAGCCGAAATTGCACAAAGCACAGGCAGCAGTTTAAACAGTAGTGCATTTAATACACGCAGCATGCAAACGTCAACGCGTTTAAAAGATGGGCAGCCTCTTATCATTGGTGGCTTAATTAGCACTGATAACAATGCAAGCCACGACTTTGTACCTGATGGCAACGGCAATAGTATGCTTGGAAAGTTAAGTGAAACAACCAGCAAAAGTGAAAACAACCGTGAGCTGATAATTGTTGTAACTCCAAATCTGGTGCGTGAACCAATTAACACATTACGTTCGTGGGAACACGCAAATATAGACACCCAGGTACTTAGCTACATACAGGAGCAAGGGCTATGAAAATATTTTATATTATTTTACTGCTTACTTTATCGGGTTGCGCTCATATTGATTACAAGCCAACAGTAAATCCTTACAACGCATTGGGTGACATAGTAAAAAAATACCAATTAAATGCCCTACCGTTAATGTGCGAAGGTATTAATGCAAGTGACTGTTTGAACCTTGTGCATGAGGTGAATCAGTTAATGCTTGAACACCCCGATAACACGGCAATACTTTCAATATCGGCATATGTACTTTATAAAAGTGGCCGTGCTAATCAGTCTCAACAGGTTATAAACACTTTGCTTAATAAAGCTAACCCGCCGTTAAACGCAATTACTTTAGGGGTTACGTTAGCAATAGAGCAAGGTAATTTAGCTAAAGCAAAAAGCATTGCCCAATACGGCGTTGATGTTTTTGGTACACATGCTTCACCATACCTACAAATGGCCTCTATACATTATGCTCAGGGCAGTTACGTTATAGCTTCAAATTACTTAGAGCTTTCGGTTAAGTTTGGTTTAAATAGCACCGCCTATTTTTACCATAAAGGGTTAATTGAAGAAGCGAATGCTAATAATTTATTGGCCTGTGGCTACTATGAGCAAGTTTTACGTGCAGAACCCACGCATCAAAAAGCACTTGCTAGGCGCGGAAAACTCTCCGTTTTAGGTAATTGCTACTCTTAAGGCCTCAGGGCCTTTTTTATGCCTACAATTTGGCATTATTAAGGAGCCAAAACCACTTTATTATTTATTAAAAATAGGAGTAAAGCTTTCGCTCATCCTACGTTTTATACGTAATCTCACAAGTCTCATTTTAATATTGATTTGCATTTTGCAAATCAAAAATAAAAAAAGCTAAAAAACACACACATAAAAACTATAACCACCTGTATTTAATAGCATTTTTCAATTGGCATGGTCCTCGCTATATATAAAGTGAGCATAAGCTCTTTTAATTTAAAGGCTACGATTATGAAAACTATTAAACATAACTTAAATGGCAAAAAGCAAAAAGGTTTTGTACTAACGTCAGAGCTAATCATTCTTTCTACATCAATGGTAGCAGCACTTGTAATTGGTTTATCTACATTACGTGACTCTGTAACCAGCGAGCTTGAAGATGTAGCTGAAGCAATTGGCTCACTTGACCAAAGCTATGTATTTGACGGGATGATTAACGCCGAAGGCACAGCTGAAGTGTCTGGCTCTGGGTTTGTAGATTCAGTTGACGTGTACGCAGGCGATGGTAGTTCATTCACTTTTGTTGCATCAGACTTTAGTGAAAGTGCCGCACTTGTTAATGCTACACCAAGCGGCGATGCTGCAACACTTACAGCAGCAGGCGGTTCACAAGGTAACTAACGCAAGGTAACCAGGTTTGAATACCAAGCTTAAGGCTCACTGCCACAAAATTGTGGCAGTGAAAGTTACTCCGGAGGAATATTATGAAAAGTAAAAGTAACAAAGGCGCAACCACAGCGGCTCTCACATTACTCATCACCTCTGGCATGTTAGCTTCGGCTTTGGGTATTAGACAGGTAAACGATGAAAATAGCGTAACAGCTTGGGTAGTAAACAAAAATATGTCGGCCGGTCAAACAGTAACAGTTCACGATGTTGAGCAAAAGAGTATAGATCCAAGTAACTATTCAAATATTGCACTGAGCGTTCAAAATCCGCGTGCATTAATCGGTCAAAAATTAGCAACTAATAAAATGGTTGAACAACCATTATTTGAAACAGATTTTATCAGAGCGAAAAGCCAAAATTTATCAGAAGCCATACCGGCAGGGCGTGTTTTATATACTTTAAAACTAAACACCTTGGATATTCCGCTTTCGCGCATACACAAAGGTGACCGACTCGACATAGTCGCTAAAACTAATCGCTTAGTAAGAACCGTTGCCCGTGATGTACAGCTTATTGGTGTTTCAAAAGGTCCTAAATCGCAAGCCGCTAAAAGTGGCGTAATGGATAATTTAGCTAAAGAGTCTAATTCTGCTGCGGGCGGTGTTTCATTAGTCCTCGCGGTACTTCCAAAAGATGTTTATTCGTTGGCGGGTATAGATAACGCTGACAAAGTTTCAATTATTGTGCATAGCGCTTATGACATTGAACAAGGTCGTTTGCAAAACTTTTCACGCTTACAAACCAGTCGCACAATTGAATTGGTTAAAGGCGTTAAAAATGAAGCTGTATATGTAGCTAAGTGAGTTTTTATGTTTAATTTATCAAGCAAACATGAAGAAGTTCAAACCAGTTTAAGTACCTTTGAAGAGCTTAAAAAGCTATTGCATGATGCCGTTATCGAAGAGTACGAACAAGAACCGACCGCGCTTTTATCAAATAATGTTCTCGAAAAAATCTCTGCACTGTGCAGTGAAATTCAGCAATTCAATCAATCTTCATTTAATCAGCATCAAAAAGAGCAGGTTGTTCAGGCTGTATTTGATGAAATTCAGGGTCTGGGTCCTATTGCACAGTTTATGCTGGACGATCAGGTAAGTGATATTTTAATAAACGACACGCAAGATATTTGGATTGATAAGCAAGGCAAACTACTTTGCACAGCCAGTAAGTTTGATAACGAACGCCATTTACGCCGATTTGTTGATCGCTTACTTGATGGCTGTGGTCGCCAGGTAAATGCGCTTATGCCAATTGTTGATGGCAAACTAAAAGACGGTAGCCGAGTTCATATTATTGTACCGCCTGCGTGTACCAGCGCCGCGATTGTATCGATTCGTAAGTTTAATCATAAAAAAATAAACGATGACTTTTTAGTTAATAATCATTTTTTAGATAAAAACATCTTATCATTTTTAAAAAGCGCAGTTAAAACAGGCGTTAATATTTTAGTGTGTGGCAATGCAGGTGCAGGTAAAACCTCATTATTAAACGTACTTGCTAACTCAATTAACCCAAATGAACGTGTTGTAACCATTGAAGAAAGTGCTGAGCTTAATTTGCATCACAACCACGTTGTGCAATTAGAAGCCCACGACACAAACAGCGATGGTAAAGGTGCTGTAAGCCTAAGAGATTTAGTAAAAGCAGCCCTTAGAATGCGCGCAGATAGAATACTTGTAGGTGAGGTACGCTCAGGCGAAGTAATCGATATGCTCCAAGCAATGAACTGTGGCCACCAAGGTTCGATGACGACCATACATGCTAACAGTGCAAATGATGCCGTTATTCGTTTATCTACCTTAGTGCAGTTACACAACGCACAACTGAGCGATACCCATACAAGTTCGCTAATCGCGTCGAGTATTCAACTTATAGTGCATGTTTCTCGCTCAACTAATGGTACCCGAACTCTAAAAAGTATTGGTGAAATTAAGCGTGTTAATGGCGGCGCACATTTCAGCCCCCTTTATAGTATTAACGAAGCAGAGCCTGTACAAAGTGAGTTAATAGATAACTCAAGTGTTATTGAGTTTATGAAAGGCCAAGGCGCAAATGCAAAAGAATTAAAAGCATTACTGCGCAATAACCCGGAGGCTAACAATGACTAAACTTGATTATTTATTAGCTATTGCTGCGGTTATTACTTTTGTACTTGCAGCTAGTGTGTTGGTTTCTTTGTATGCTAAAAATAAAAGTAACCAGAGCGCTAAAAAAGTAGATATTTTAGAAGAAAAAGACGTCCTTACTTTGTCACTACGAGTACTAGGCTTAAACATAAGTAACGCTTGGTTTATAAGCATGGCGTGCTCGCTCTCTAGTAGTTCATGGTTTTTAGCTAAATTATATTACCCTGAGGCATCAACCAGCGCGTTTATTATTTCAATCGTGGTCTTTGTAACCTGTTTTATAACTGTTATTGACTTGGCTCATTATAAATTAGCAAAATTTGAGCATCACTTTTTAGAATTTATTGAAACCGTACAATCGTGTTTAAGTACGGGGCTGTCGCTACAACAATCAATGCAGTTTGCTGATGAACATGCTGACTCATATATAAAAAAACAAAGCTCTTTGCTATTACAACGCATGAGCATGGGTAGTGACGCCGAAACGTCGTTTGCTCCGTTAATTGAAAGATACAACTGCGAGACCGTAAGATTATTTGCTCATAGCATCATCACACATACACAAAGCCAGTGCGATTTAACTGACATGCTAAAAAGCGTATGCAACATGATGTCGCTAAGAACCCTCGACCGCCAACAGCTAAAAGCAAAGCTTTCGGGTACTAAGTACGCTGCTGTATTTAGTGGTTTTTTACCTTACGCACTAATTCCTTTATTTAGCTATACCGATCCAACCTGGTTTGAACCTTTATTAAACGATCCTAATGGGATTGCATTTATAACGGTTGCGCTTCTTTGTCAGCTATTTGGCTTTTTATGGCTACGCCTTAGCTTAAGGGTAACATTATGATTGATATACTTTTACTTATCGGACTTTTAGTAAGTATGGGCTCGTTTATCCATATTCATAGGCAATCTCTTAAAGTCGAATTAGATAAACCCGATACTAAAAACATTAACTGGTATCCGCTAATTATCATCTCTAAACGTCAACTAAGACAAGCAGGGATTCAAATTAATAAAATATTAATAAGCCTGTACTGCTTTAAAGTGGCTGCTACTTTTAGTGCATTTACGGTTATAGAGCTAACAGGGTATGAGCTGAGCCAATCGATTAAATTATTATTGTGTTTTATGTGTTTTTTTGCACCCGAATGCTGGTTTTTATTACGTAAAAATCAACGTCAAACCACTATAAATAACAGCTTAGAGTTTTTTTTACGGGTGTTACTGGTTTACATGCGCGCCGGGTTTTCGTTAGAACGTTCATTTGCACTGGCGGTTGATCATGGATTGAGTCAAAAACACCCATTATACAAAGAGCTAAAGTTATTTTTATTCGAACTAAGTGCAGGTAAAGATCGTGAATTTGCATTTAATTCACTTTTTGAAAGAACCGGCGTATTAGGAATTAAAAAACTCGCAAACTTAATGTTAATAGGGTCAAAACTTGGTACGCCACTTATCCAAGCAGTAGAGGCTCAACTTGAAGGCCTAGCTTTAAAAAAGAACATTTTACTCGCTAAAAAGGTAAACAAAAAAGCGATGCACACAACCTTTCCCATTATCTTAATTTGTTTTCCGATGTTTTTAGTATTGGTGTTTTTTCCCGCAGCATTACAAGTAATGAACGTACTTAAAATGCTTGTAGAAGTGTTATAGGAGCCTGATATGAAAAAGCATTATCAACAAGGGTACATACTTACTATTGAGCTTATATTAATTATAACTATTTTAATTATTGGCTCAATTGGTGGGGTGATTTTAGTAAGGGATGCCCTTATTAAGCGCCATCAAACTAAGGTAGATAATCAAATTACTGTAGTTGATGCTAACAATAGACCACTCGGTATTGCAGTAAGTTTTGATGAGCATCAAGCACCACTTATTTTTTATACAGATCGTGGAGCAAACAACACGTACAGGGCATTAATAGGCATAAGAGATGATAGGTTTACCTCGCGAGAAGCTGTTTATTACGATGCTCCAAATTGCCAAGGTAACACGTGTTTAAAGGGCTTAAGCGACGAAGCAACAGACAGCCAAAGTGTCAGCAAGTTAAATAATACCGGTAATGTAAGTTATATAAATGCGTTGCAGCAAGGTCCAAATTACGCAATAGGGCAGTTAGGTAACAGCGTTATTGGTCAGTTATTAAGAAGCACGCCACAACAATGCCCTGCTAATAGTGAACAAATTCTATCTCGTTATGTATCCCAAAAAGTAGTAACAGGCTCACCTTGTGAAAGCTTTGAAATAGATAAGCAACCAGCCGACAGCAGTTGTTTAGTTGGAGTAACAGCTTTAGGAAATCCACTTTTAGGTACAAGCGATCAAGGTTTATCACAATCGTGTGATACATGCCAAACAGGGTACGAATCGCAAGGTGACATACTTGATTTATATTTACCTCAGGTAGAACCGCTTTTAAATACAGCCCTTAATGCGCTTTCATTAGTAGGTATAGGCACAAACGTTGATATAGAGCTTGGCACAATATGCTGCCCAGAAGGTACACGCTTAGAAGATGATGAAAACATTGTAGAAACACTTGTTTTCACTATTTTACAAACCACATTTGAGCTGGTCGGTATCGATTTAGTAAATAACCTTATCATTAGTGAAACACTGAGCTTAATAGGGATTGAGCCAGGTATTACATATTGCAAAACATCACTTAATTTAGTTAATGCAGAACAAGTAATTAATATCACCACAGGCGAACCTGCTCTTAGTAGTTTAACGCCACCATTTAAAGTTTTACTGCCAGTACATAGCGGCCAAAACAGGACAACGTGGATACATACTCCCCCAAAAGGGGAAGGAGAACGTCAATGAACGCCTCAAATATATTTACCTCACATGCTAATTTAGCAGATACACCAACTGATGAAATATCAACAGAAATTAAAGAAACGCTAACGCTACTAAAACAGTTTTATGATGTTCCAATTGTTAAATTTATCGATTTTAGAGAGGTTTATTCAGAGCAGTTAATAACCTGCAACGATAAAGAAAGTGTCGAAAATGAGTTATTAAGCTATCAACTACGCTGCACACAAGAAAAACTATATTTATTTGAAGATACTTTTTTTGATGATGTATCAAACAACACGCACAAATTAATTCGCTTTTATGCACAATATCCAATTTATAGTGTCACTAATAAATTAATTGGCGTAGTGCTGATGGCTGATTTAGCACCTAAAACATTAATAGGTTCACAAAAAAATCAGTTTATTTCATTTGCTCAATTATTGCAGACACAGTTAAATAAAAATTCAGATTCAGTAAGTAATCAAGTTACTAATCCTGTGAAAAAAAATTATGGGGAAAAGTATATTCATGTATTTAGTTTAGCGCCCGTGGCATTCTTAATTGCATTAGTATTATGCTCATTCACTGCATTACTACTTTATACTATTGAAAAAAAGGAGCTGCAAAGTAATTACAATGAACAAACTCAGCAATTACGTAAAACATTATTTAATGCTCTAGAGCGATTTGATAATCAAGGATTATATATATCGCAAAAAGATTTAGTTATCGCAGGCTTTTTACAAAGCCAAAATAGCTATACAAAAGAGCAGCTTAATGATTTAGTACAGAGTCAGGTTTCACAAAGCTTAACTTATAAAGGGTATATTGTGTTTGATTCTGAGTATAACCAACTTGCACTTTGGTCAAAAAATAATTTTGATTTAGCCGCGTATGGATTTAAAAACTGGTTAGAAAAATTCAATAATAGAGCGAATAAACAAGCAGTAGAAGTATTTACTGTTGCAGATACGGCCTTCTTAATTTCTGAAATAAAAATTAAACAAGGCTCTATTTATACACTTACAGCATTTGATTTAAGTAAGTTTTTAAAAGCCGTTATTGGCAAATTAAACACTGAAAATTATAACGTTTTTATAGCAACACCACAGTTTACTTTAGGAAAACAAGGAGAAGTTAGCCCGAGTATAATTAAAAATAGTATTAGCGCTTTAAGTAGTCGTTTTCCACCTACATGGCGCTTACATGTGCAACCTATGAATAAAATAGTACGCCCACAAATAACTAAATATAGTTTAATTAGATTAGGGTTAATCTCTTTTTGTGTATTTGCCTTTGTGTATTATTTTTTACGTTTGCCAAGACGTTTACACAACGAAATAAAACAAAAAAATCAGTTAATACTCAATAGAGAAGAGCTCTTTTCAAGTTCTCTTGATGCACTGCCGCATGGGTTTGCTATTTTTAATAGCCACGAATTTCCTGTGATCACCAACAATGCATTTAACCTTTTATTTGCACAAGTGAATAAACAAAATTGTCAGCTATCGTATAGCCAGCTGGTAAGTATTGCGCAGCAGAATAATATTATAAATCACTACCATGAACATCATAAGCTTGATGATGATCGTAACCAATTAATAGATATAGGTTTTACAGACGGGAAGTGGATAACTGTATTACAAAGACATACAGATTTTAATGGTTTCGTTTGCTACTTTAGAGATGATACAGAGGCACATCAAAAAGAATGTTTACTCGCTGATGTTCTTGAAAAATCAAAACAGACAAATCAATTAAAAGAAAAATTTGTTACAAGGCTTAGCCGTCAATTAAAAACGCCTTTATCATCTTTAAAGTCATTAGTTGAAATATCTAAAGATCCAATAAGCTTTAACGAATTTAAAAACAATGTGGGGAATATTTCTGATGCATGCGACCAGCTCGAAAGTGTAATTCAACAACTCGTAAATATAAATAAATCGGAAATAGGTAAGTTAAAACTGCAGGCCAAAAACGTTAACCTGAATCATATGATCAATAATAATATTTCGATTTTAACTAAAGAAGCTGAAAACAAAAAAATAGTTCTTAAAAATAATATTACGCCTGGGTTAACCGTGGTAAGCGATGAAAAGTTAATTTCTCAATTGGTTATTCAGTTAGTGACAGAGGTTTTGGATTCGTCAAATAATACAACGCTATCTATTAACGCTCAGATTAAAAATGAAAGTAACCGTAATTACTTACACCTAGACTTTTCATTAAGCAATTTAATCGACAGTAGTTACTTTATAACTGAGCTTAAAAGTATATCGGGTGATGATATAGCACGTCTCATAGATGATAAAGACGTTTCATTAGAGTTAAAGTTTTTTATCTCAATATTTAAAATGTTAGGTGGTAAAGCGATAACTGTAAGTAGTAACGCGAATAAATCAACGATAACGCTTTCTATGCTGGTAAACAAAGTAACGAAGCAAGATAAAGACAATGTGCAAAAAGTACCAAGTAGCTCATTAAATACTGATTTAGTAAAAGCGAGTTTAGTGACTAAAAATCACCAAAACACGCTACTACTTGTTGATGACGATCCACTTGTAGAAATTGTGATTAGGGCAATGCTAAAAGATCAGAATATCATAATAGATTACGCATGCAGTGCGATAGAGGCTATGTTGATGGTTTCGCAAAATAGTTACGACATTATTCTAATGGATATAGTAATGCCAGAATTGTCGGGAACTGACGCTATGTTAAAAATTAAAAAACACAGTGATAATTCTAAAACTAAAATAATTGCACATACATCGACACCCGATCCAGAATCTAAATATGTAAACCAGGGCTTTGATGACATGCTATTAAAACCTGTAAAACAAGGCATATTAATAAACCAAATAGCACGTATTTTAAAAAGATAGGCCGCTATACCAACCGCCTTAATGTGGATTTTATGTAACGATAAAATATTAATGCCGGTTGGTGTTACATATAGCGTAATATATTCGAGGTAAAAAATGAAAAAAACGATTGAAGATACGATGGAAGTTATCGGATTTAATACAGTAAAACCTATAAATAAAACTACACGACTGCTTTTAGTCGATGATGATTTACTAATAGAAATTGTAATAAGAAAAATGCTTAAAGAAGAAAACATATTAATAGATTTTGCATCCAGTGCAATAGAGGCGCTATTAATGGTTTCTCAAAATATTTACGATATTATTTTAATGGACATAGTCATGCCACAGTTTACGGGCACCGACGCAATGCTAAAAATAAGAAAGCACGCTGATGCATCAGCAACGAAAATTATTGCGCATACATTTAGTGAAAACGAAAATAGTAATAATAAATATATAAAGCTTGGGTTTAATGGTTTGTTATTAAAGCCAGTTAAGCAAGGTGTATTAATTGAAAATATTAGATCTTTCTTAAAGTGATTAATAGCAATAGTAGGGCGGTTCGCTGTTTATTACTTATTACTTACTAAAAACTATTTAATAAGAATAATTTCTTCAAATTAGTAGCAACTTCGCTTTTGTAATTGTTGCATATTTAAGAGCAAACGCTTCACACTTCATAAAGTGGTTTAACAATCACAATTATCAAACTCTATAATAATAAAAAACAAATAAACTTACTTAGCCTAGAGCCCAAGTATTACAAGGGTTTGGGTTTGGGTTTGACTTTAAATTATTATAATTTTTGAATAACTAAAAAATACTCATCTTGGGATGGAATTTGCTTTATAAGGTTATATTCCAATTTTATAGTTCACGAAACATTATAATTTTTAAAGTTAACGAGGCAAAATTATGAGCAAAACACAGTACGTTACAGTAGAAGGTCATCAAATTGCTTTTCAAGAAATGGGACAAGGCACACCTTTATTATTAATACATGGCATACCAACTTACAAATTTTTATGGCGAAATGTGATGCCCAAACTCGCATCAGAACATCGAGTAATAGCGCCTGATTTACTAAACTTTGGTGAATCAGATATGCCAATTAACACCGATGTATCTATAAATGCGCAATGTAGAATAATGTGTAAGTTTATGGAAGAACTCGGTATTTCTAAAGTTAATATTGCTGCACATGATATTGGTGGTGGTGTTGCTCAATTAATGGCGGTAAATCATCCTGATAAAGTAAACGGATTAGTTTTAATAGATAGTGTATGTTTTGATTCTTGGCCAATACCAGAATTTGAACCTTTGCTAGAACCTGGTGTAGAAGAAAAGACAAGTGTAGCTGAATTTGTTGATACATTAAGAGATTTCATGCCTAAAGGTGTATACGATTCTAGCGTAATGACTGAAGAGTTAATGGAAATATACTTAAAACCATGGAGCAACGAGCAAGGAAAAGCCGCTTTATTTAGTAACATGCGCAGACTCAATAAAGAATATACACAAGCTATTGCAGGCGATCTTAAAAGCTTACCTCATGAAACACTCATAATTTGGGGTAAAGAAGACAAGTTTCAAAAACCAAAATATGCACCAATGTTAGAAGAAGCAATTCCAAATTCATCATTGATTTGGATAGATAGAGCCGCTCATTGGGTTGTTGATGAACATCCAGATAAAGTATCTGAGCTTATTAGTGAATTTATGAATGATAAAAAATTCTAAAGTCTCAGCAAGTACATCAGTAGGATAGTTAAAAAGCCATTAAATTCAACATCTTGAATTTGACTGGATGAAATATCTACTAGGAAGTTATTGTTAATACCGCTTGGATATATTAATAACCAAGCGGTATTTTTATATGTTCAAGAAGCTAATAGCGTAAATGGGAAAAACATTAACTATTAAGATAAGTAGGTTAATGCTTATTAAATAGTCAAAATATCGCGTTTATACGTTAATTAATGAAGGTGAGTAACTTGGTTATGTATTTATTTATGCTATTTAACATAATATAAATTATAGGTAGTTAATGTACATATAGAAAGAGCGCCTAAATGCGCCCTTACTATGTCCAATACTAGACGGTATCGGACATTAAGTGTTTTTATTACAATAACTAGTATTACTAATACAGATACTTTATTTATCAATTTGTTTAATCAATACTAAGTAAACGCTCAGCTGTATATTCGTTAGTAATTAATCCACTGATCATGTTTGACCTTACTGCGCCCAAAATGGCTAACACTTTTTCTTCACCAGCAGCTATCGCATAAATCTGTTTGTTAGCATTTGTTTTTAATGGCGTACTTGCTACACGCTGATTAACTGTGCAATCTAAAAGCTTACCGTTTTTATCAAACACCCAACTAATCATTTCACCAACAGCACCCAGATCTTGTAACTCTTTAAGTTCTTGCGAATCAATAAAACCATCTATATGTAATGGCGACTTTTCACCTAAGCTACCAATACCCACAAATGTTACATCGGCATCTTTAGCGAGTTTTAAATTACCGGTAATATTTTGTTGTGCGTGCAACTGTTCTTTTTCTTCAATGCTTCTTGGTAAAACTGGCAATGGCATTGGATAATGTTTTGCATTGGTGTGTTCGGCCATTCTTACTACAACATCATAAGGTGAAGCCGATCCATCCAAAGCCATATTACCTAGCATGGCTACAATTTTATGTTGCGGACAATCAACGGTTCTTAGCTCATCCACACATGAACGTAAAACTCGACCGGTTCCCATAGCAAGTACTTTGGGTTGTTCTGATTTTAAATGACGTTCTATTTCTGCCGCGCCAGCTTGAGCCAAACCTAATGTAGATGAAGGTTCAGATGGATCGCTCGGTACAACTTCACACGAATCTAACCCAAAACGGCTTTTTAATTTTTCGGCCAAATCCATACATTTAGCAATCGGGTGGTCAAGTCTAACTTTAATTAATCCTTGGCTCACAGATAATGCGACCATTCTTTGTGCAGATTGACGAGATATATTTAGCTTTTTGGCAATTTCATCTTGTGTGTTACCGCCAACATAATATAACCACCCTGCTCTGGCTGCATCATCTAGCTTTCTAATTTCTGTATTTGATAGCTTTACCACGTAAACCTCTTAAAATAGAAGGAAAACTAAGTCCTTATTTTTATTACATAATTTTAATTATATGTGCTGCTATATAAATTATTTTATTAATTTTGGAGCATCTATTTATCAATAACGTTTTTGTTATTTATAATTGTAAATATACCATTCCTTAATAAAAAATACCTAGGTTTCATAGGATTATGTAATTAGAATTTAGTTAATAGCACCCTTATAAAGGTGCTATTTAAGGTAATTAAAGATTGGCTTTAGCGAATTGTTAAACCGTTATTATCAAACTTTAATACTTTATCAGCCGGTGCGCTTAGGTAAATACTGTCGCCATATTTTAATGGGCAATCACCATCTGCTTTTACTGTTACGGTCCCTTTGCCTTCAATATTTATATGTAAAAAGCTCTCCGAACCTAAATGCTCAATTACACCTACAGTTCCAGCCCAAGTACCTTGCTCAGTAGAGAGTGTTATATGCTCTGGTCGAATACCAATACAGCTAACATTCGCATCTTCATTTTGTGGAGCATCTATAAAATTCATTTTTGGCGAACCTATAAAACCAGCTACAAATTTGTTTACAGGGTTTTTATAAAGCTCTAAAGGTGTACCTACTTGTTCAATAATACCGGCATTAAATACCGCGATTCTATCTGCCATTGTCATGGCTTCAACCTGATCATGCGTAACATAAACCATTGTTGTAGCTAAGCTTTTATGTAATTCAGATATTTCTAAACGCATATTTACACGTAATGACGCATCAAGATTTGAAAGTGGTTCGTCAAATAAAAATGCCGAAGGTTGGCGTACAATTGCGCGCCCTATCGCTACTCGCTGGCGCTGACCGCCCGACAATTGCCCTGGCTTTCGATCTAAATAATCGGTCAAATTAAGAATTTTAGCAGCGTTAGCAATTTTACTCTCAATTTCTGCAGGGCTTACCTTGGCTCTTTTTAAAGGAAAAGCAATATTGTTACGCACTGTCATATGCGGATATAACGCATAGGATTGAAACACCATTGCTAAGCCTCTTTTTGCAGGCGGTGTTTTTGTAGCGTCAATGCCGTCAATTTCTATATTACCACTGGTTGTATCTTCAAGACCTGCGATCATACGAAGTAATGTAGATTTACCACAGCCCGATGGCCCAACAAATACGATAAACTCACCGTCTTTAATTTCTAAGTCGAGCGGTTTAATTACGTTAACTTCATCAAAGTTTTTAGTGACTTGTTTTAGTGTGATGCTGCCCATGTGTATTCTCCTATTTTACTGCGCCGAAACTTAATCCACGCACTAATTGTTTTTGACTAAACCAACCAAGTATTAAAATTGGCACAATGGCCATGGCAGATGCTGCCGATAACTTAGCGTAAAATAACCCCTCAGGGCTTGAGTAACTGGCAATAAATGCCGTTAAAGGTGCAGCATTTGCAGCGGTTAAAATAAGTGTCCAAAAAGCTTCGTTCCACGACAAAATTATATTTAACAATAGCGTTGAGGCTATACCCGGTAAGGCTATTGGTAATAAAACATGGAATATTTCTTCACCAATTGTTGCGCCATCCATACGTGAAGCTTCAAGTATTTCGTTTGGTATTTCTCTAAAGTAGGTGTACAGCATCCATACCATTATTGGTAAGTTAATGAGTGTCATTACAATTACTAAACCTAATTTTGTATCGAGTAGCGCAAAGTCTCGAAACAATAAATAAATCGGAATAAGTACCCCTACTGGCGGTAACATTTTGGTAGAAAGCATCCACATTAATAAATGCTTAGTTTTTTTAGTTTGTACAAACGCCATAGACCAAGCTGCAGGTACAGCAATTAATAACCCCAGTAAACTTGAACCTAGCGATATAACTACAGAGTTCCAAAAATGGTTAAAGTATGGCGAACGCGACAGTACATCTCGGTAATTTTCGAGTGTCCAATCAAACGCATATAAGCTTGGGCTTGCTGAAATTGCTTCAGCTTCCGTTTTAAAGCTGGTGATTAACGTCCATAAAATTGGAAAGAAAATCATGCCGCTTATTGTCCATGCAGCAATGGTATAAATTAGTTTGGAACGACGGCTATCTTTTATAGTCATAATTAACCCTCCAAGTTTTTGCCAATTAAGCGCATTAAAAATATAGCGACAATATTTGCAATTATTACTGCAACTATGCCCCCTGCCGAACCGCCACCTACATCAAATTGAAGTAGTGATTGCGTGTAAATTAAGTACGTTATATTGGTAGACGAATAACCAGGACCACCACTTGTTGTAACTAATATTTCGGCAAAAATTGACAGTAAAAATATAGTTTCGATTAAAATAACAGCGGTTACAGCGCGCGATAAGTGCGGCAAAACGATGTAAAAAAACTTACTAAATGGCCCAGCTCCGTCTAAATCAGCCGCTTCTAATTGTTCACGGTCTAATGATTGTATTGCTGTTAGCAGTATTAATGCTGCAAATGGTAACCACTGCCAAGACACAATTATGATGATTGAAAATAGCGGCATTTGAGCAAAAAAGTCGATAGGTTCAAAGCCAAGCCAAATCGCGAAATGTGCAAATAAGCCATTAACTGGGTTCATTAGCATGTTTTTCCATACTAATGCCGACACAGTTGGCATTACAAAAAATGGGGCTAGTACCATAATGCGAACGTAATTTCGTCCCCATATTGCTTGGTCTAGTAAAATAGCTAAGCCAATACCACCACAAATAGTGATAAGTAAAACCCCAGTTACTAGGTAAAGCGTGTTAAAAAATGATTCAAAAAAAGCCGGATCAGTTAGGAAAAATTCATAGTTTAAAAAGCCTACAAACTCTTTATCCCCTGGAACGAGTAAGTTGTAATCAATAAATGAGAAATACAGTGTCATACACAGCGGAACTATCATCCAAGCAAGTAATAAAATTACACTAGGAAGAAGCATAAACCGAGCAAGCGTGCGCGAGTTAGTTGTTGCCATAAAGGTGACCTTAAAAAAGCCAATTCTATTTACTTGTTAACTATCAAGTGAAAATCAGAAACCCTTGATAGTGTTTATAACTAACAAGTAAATAGAATTGACATAAAATATTGGGTAAGTTTGAGTACTTACCCGCCCATTACATGCTATTTAGGATAGCGAGCTTTACGCATTGTTCGCTCAACGAGGTGCTGAGACGTACTAAGCGCTTGCTTAACGGTCATTTGGCCAGTTAATGCTGCTGAAAATTGTTGCCCAACAGCTGTACCAATTCCTTGAAACTCAGGAATAGCAACAAACTGAATACCTACATAAGGCACTGGTTTAACTGTCGGATTTTTAGGATCTGCAGATTGAATAGAATCTAAAGTAATTTGCGCAAACGGTGCTGCGTCCATGTACTTTTGATTACTGTAAAGTGATTTACGTGTACCTGGCGGTACTTTTGCCCAACCTTTTTTATCGGCTACAAGTTGTGTGTATTCTTTAGATGTTGCCCAGCTAATAAATTTCATTGCGGCATCTGGTTTTTTGCTGCTTGCCGGTACGGCTAAAGTCCAAGACCATAACCAGTTACCGCGTTTACCTAGACCGTTATCTGGCGCAAGTGCAAACCCTACTTTATCGGCAACTTCTGAATCTTTTTTGTTAGTAACAAATGCGCCTGCAACGGTTGCATCAATCCAAATACCACATTTTCCGGTTTGAAAAAGTGCAAGGTTTTCATTAAAACCGTTTGCAGATGAACCAGCAGGACCAGATTCTTTCATCACATCGACATAATACTGAAGGGTATTTTCCCACTCTGGGGTATTAAACTGAGGTTTCCAATTTTCATCAAACCAACGCGCACCAAACGAATTTGCCATGGATGTAATAAGCGCAACGTTTTCGCCCCAACCTGCTTTACCACGTAGACAAAGGCCATAAACACCTTCTTTTTTATCTGTCATCGCTTTAGCAGCTTTGCGTATAAAGTCCCATGTTGGGGCTTTAGGCATTGTCAGCCCTGCTTTTTCCATTAAGTCAGTGCGGTACATAACCATTGAGCTTTCGCCATAAAATGGCGCAGCATAAAGCTTGTCGTTAATCGTTAAACCGCTTCGAATTGCCGGAATTAAATCGTCTAAATCGTAGTTTTCACCTAAATTATCCAGCTCTTTTAGCCAATTTTGCTTGCCCCAAATTGGTACTTCATAAGTACCTATGGTCATAACATCGTATTGGCCGCCCTTTGTTGCAACATCGGTTGTGACACGTTGGCGAAGAATGTTTTCCTCTAGAGTAACCCATTTTAGATCTATATCCGGGTTTTGGCTGGTAAAGTCACTGCTTAATTCTTTCATGGTGATCATGTCACCATTGTTAACAGTCGCTATTGTGATTGTTTCTTTTGCCGCAGCGCCCATGCTTATAAAGCCACACGCGAGCATAATTAATTTATTTTTCATCGGGTATTCCCCATACACGTTATGTTTTAACAAGTGCTATTAAATTTCAATCTATTACCAATTCTATTTATGGCAGTTTTAACGCATAAAACTGCCCGCAAAGTGCCTTTTTAGGTCCTTTGTTTAAATAGTTAGACTAGTTGGATAATGATTTAAAATTTAACAGATATTTCAGAAGTGAAGCCGTCAAATCCTTTACCGATTTGGCCGCCCGAATTAACACCTTCTTCTTGGTTAACATACTCAACTTTTAAAAGCGTTTTATCGTTAAACCAGTAACCTGCGGCTACTTGAATACGCTCTACTGTGTTGTCTGTTTGTTCAATTAAGTCGGAAGTGTTATCGGCTTCTGCATAACGAGCCGCTACATATAGCTTTTTAGGGATTAGATATTGTTGTGCTTCAAACACGAAGTACTCAACCGATGAGTCGCCTTCTATTACACTGTTTGAATCAAAAGTAGTGCCATTTTCATCAGCTATGCCGTTTGTACCAAAGTAGGTAATACCGGCAACTGCATTACCAGCGGCATCTGCAAATGTGTAATCATCAGACGATTTACCAACCATAAAAATTAAGCTAGTTTCGTCAGATGGTTGATAAGCTAAGTTAAGCTGGATGATTGATTGCTCAAGCCCTGGCATTGCGCCAACGTGAGTGTCACGCTCGTTTGAAGGTGACGCTGAGAAATTATAGTTTTCACCATCGCCAAAGCGATAGTTTGTTGTGGTTACACCATCGAGACTTGCTACGCCATTTTCAAAACGTAACTGGTCGCCTTGATTCGCTTTTAATAAGTTTAAGCCTGCTTTAAAGCCACCTTCAAATTCTAGAGTACCTTGAAGTCGGTAGTTATAACCTCTGTCTTCTTGAAATGCTTCACCGAAACTTGAAGTCGTAATGTGACCTGTAACATTATAAGCACGTACTACACCACTATCGAAAGTTTCGCTGTAACTTAGCTGTGCGCCGTTTTCTGCGGTTGCGTAATCGGTAATACCATTACCAATAAGTGCATTACTTTGGTTATCTGCGCCGTCTTGAAAGCCTTTAAATTGAAATGGTGAGCCACCAATATTACCCAAACGCAGTGTTAAATTTGCGTTTTCTTTTGGTGTGCCATATAGACCTAGTAAGTCAAATTCAACACCTGCAAAATCGTTGTGAAATGAAAAGTCACGATCTTCGCCACCAAAGTCATTAGGCTCTTCTGCAATATCTATATCGGCAGTGATGAACTCGTTAATATGAAATTTAAGCATTAGATTAGCTCTAATACGGCCAAATCCTGATTCTTGTTCTTCATCTTCTGGACGAAATGCACCATCTTTAGCCTGAATTGACTGAAAGTTTTGCATTAGTAAAAAGTCTACGTCAACGCGATCTAAATATTCAGAAATATCAGCCTGTGCTGGAGCCGATGTAGCCATAGCTGCCGCTATGAGAGAAATTGCAAATTTAGTCTTTTTATTATTCAACATAATAAGCTCTTTATTTAGTGTGGTGTGTGATGCCAACTTTATTAAATTGCATTTTCATTTAATGAAATTGGTATTAATTCAGTGTGTATAGATGAGGCTGACTGAGCAAAACATTAAGTGGTTAATGAAACTGCACTTGTGAGCATAAGCCCATCTGCTGAGCATAATCACAGAATGAATTTAGAAGGTCAACGATTTTTTATTACAAAACGTTTACAAAAAATCGAATTCATATGTAAATATTTTTGAATCAATAAGTTAAGTAGCAAATTTGTTACATCAAGTTTTGATGGAATGTTGTATTGGATTAAGGAATTTCTTATGAATACGTCATTATTGTTCATTACAATTAATGAAAATATAAGTTAGTAGAAGATATGAGAGCAGATAATCCTTTAAAAATACGTTGTTGGGCAAACCTATAAACAGTTTATTTATTGGTGTTTTTTAAGTAACGTTCTTGAGCTTATGATGGGGTTAGCTTAGTATTAAAGCACTTAGATGTATTCAAAATAGAAGCAACCTACATATGGAATTTGTTCGCCCGCTAGAGCCCATCCTCATTATTGATGACGTTAAGGAAATTCGTGATTATCTAAACCAAATTTTAACTGACTTAGGGTTTGAAGATATATTAGAAAGTGCTGATTTTAGCTCTGCCAAACCTATTATGGACAATAAACCGCCAGGCGTTATATTTGTAGATGTAGATTTACCAGACTCTAATGGTGCAGAGATATTGGAATACATTAATAGTGCTTACCCGCACACTCATGTTGTTATGTGTTCGGGCCACAATAGTCTCGAAAACGTACAAAACACGTGGGAAATGGGCGCTAAAGGTTTTATTGCAAAACCTTTTAATACAAAAAAAGTAGACACTGTAATGAAGCGTCTAGAAATAATAGAATAATAATAAGGTTAGCATGCATAGTACTGTTACTGCGATTATAGAAGATCTTTCGAGTGTTATATTTGGTAAACAACAACAAATAAAACTGGCACTTACATGCTTATTTAGCGAAGGGCATTTACTCATTGAAGATTTGCCTGGCATGGGAAAGACCACTCTTTCTCATGCATTGTCAGCTGTGTTAGGTTTATCGTATCAGCGTATACAGTTTACCAGTGATCTTCTCCCTGCTGATATTCTGGGTACTAATGTATTTAACTCTACCGAGCACAGTTTTACGTTTCATAAAGGCCCTATTTTTAGCCAAGTTGTTTTAGCTGATGAAATAAACCGCGCAGGGCCCAAAACACAAAGTGCGTTGCTTGAAGCAATGGAAGAGCAACAAGTAACAGTTGATGGAAAAAAATATACGCTGCCAAATCCATTTTTTGTGATTGCAACACAAAACCCGCTTTACCAATCAGGTACCTACCCGTTACCTGAGTCGCAATTAGACCGATTTTTAATGCGCATTAGCTTAGGTTTTCCACCTAAAGAAGCCGAAAAACGCTTAATTTTGAATATGCAAAAACGAGATTACAGCCAATTACCTAAGCGTATTAACCAACAAGAGTTAGCGGCAATTCAAACTCAGATAAGCCAAATTTCTTTAAGTAGCCCGGTTATTGACTACATTATAGAGCTTGTTAATTACACACGCACAAGCAACGCTTTTGCATCATCATTATCACCTCGTGCTAGTATGGCTCTAGCTAAAGCAGCTAGGTCGTGGGCCTTTATTAATGGTCGTGATTTTGTAATGCCAGAAGATGTTCAAGCCGTATTTGCAAGTGTGTGTCAGCATCGATTAGGTTTGCATAACGAGTCAGGTGAAGCGCAAGTAAATGATATTTTAAAAAACGTATTAGTTCCGGTATAAACTTTTATGCCAAAAAAAATAGCTAAGCGCCCTTCTTTATTTAAGTCATTTAAGCAAAGTGTATTTAATAAGTTATTAAAAAATAAACATTTAAAAAACTCAATTACACTTGAACACAGAA
The DNA here is from genome assembly GCF_014164075.1 of Pseudoalteromonas sp. SG45-3. NCBI lineage: Bacteria > Pseudomonadati > Pseudomonadota > Gammaproteobacteria > Alteromonadales > Pseudoalteromonadaceae > Pseudoalteromonas > Pseudoalteromonas sp. SG45-3. The sequence goes on from NZ_JACJEN010000006.1 coordinate 203,804, forward strand.
CAATTTATGTATTGCCATCATCCCTTGGTTGGTACTTTATAGTTGTAGCTATTTTAAACTTTGTGATGGGCATTAATTATCAAAATAATTTAATTTTAATAATGTCTTATCTTATGTTTGTGGTAATGATTATTGCTGTATTAATGGGCTACAGTAACGCTAAAGGCTTAACAGTTAAATTTAAAGATGCATTTAACAGCTACGCTCCTCAAAAACCGAGTATTATATTTGAATTACAAAGCCCTTCTGTTACCCAATCTATTAATTTAACATATCAAGGTAGTGAGCAAACTCACAAACATACCGGCCAAGTTGATAGTAAACCTCAGTTACTTACACTCAACTTACCCTACAGCTCACGCGGTAAGTACTCAGTGCAACGTATTAAAATAGCGAGTAACTATCCCTTTGGTTTGATAACTGTTTGGAGCTACATTCAATTACAACAAGATGTATTTGTATACCCGTCGCTTGAACAGGTTCACTGTGACGCGCATGTTTCTATGCTTTATGAGCAAGCCGATAAAGGTATTTCTACACAATCTGGTAGCGAAGAGTTTGAGTCTCTTATCCCACACTTACCTGAGATGGGCTTGCAAAGAGTGTCGTGGAAGCATTACGCAAAAACACAGCAGTTGTTAGTTAAAGAGTTTGTAGACTTTAAAACAGCAAATGCACTCTTCGATTTTACGTTAATGAATGGAGATACAGAACAACGGTTAAGCCAGTTATGCTTTTTAGTGTGTGAAGCAACCGAGAAAAACACCCCTTTTATGTTAAAGCTACCGAATAAAACAATAAATACAAATACCGGACAGCATCATAAGCAGCAATGCTTAGAAGTATTATGCTCATTTAATGGTGATGTGTAATGGACATACTTAAAAACGAAAAAGTAATAAATTATTCGCTGTCTTTTATATATGCATGTTTGATTGTATTTTTTGTATCACATTTACCGCTTGTTTTTGTAGGTGTACTTTCACTTATTTGTGCATGGAACTTTTACATAACGCTGAGTAATAAACCAAAGCCAAATGCTTGGCTGGCAAATATACTCGCAGGTGTGTCACTGGGTTTAATGCTCTACACAGTAGGCATGTCGGATACGGTTATTTTATTTGTGGCCATGCTGCTACTTGCTAGTTTATTTAAACTGCTACAGGCTAAAACCAAAAAACACTATCATGTAATTACAACGCTTACGTTTTTTTCACTCTCATCCGTGTATTTATTTAACCAAAGCATTTTAACAACTTTAACTGTAAGTGGTTTATACATATTAAACTTTGCAGTACTTGGCTTACTCGAGTCCAAACATAATTTAAAAATAGCCTCTAAACAAAGCGGTAAACTGCTACTTTTAGCGCTTCCTTTAGCTATATTTTTACTGCTTTTTTTGCCAAAAATGCCCGCCTTTTGGCAGCTTCCTGGGCCTAAGCTTGCTAAAACAGGGCTTTCTGAACAAGTCGATCCATTCGATATTGCAAAGCTTTCAAACTCAGATGAACTTGTGTTTAGAGCTAAATTTAACGAAGAAAAACCTGTAGCGCCTTATTATTGGCGAGCAATAGTCCATGATGAGTTTAATGGTAATGCGTGGCTTACGTCTGACTTTTTAAAATATAATAATGTAAAAACAAATACGCAGAGCGAAAATGATGAGCAACTTATTGCAAGCTACTCAGTTATTACAGAGCCTGCGACACAAAAATGGCTCTATGGTTTAGCGTATTCCAGTAGTAACTCACCAAATGTTGAAGGTAATTCACTAGGTTTATTGCGTAAAAAAAGTCGCCAAGCTAAAAACTTACAATACGATGTAAATAGCTTTAACTTCACAGCTTTACCGCTTGGCGAATTTGAAGAAAAACGCTACAAATACCTCGCTTATAAAAAGAATATAAAAACATCATTACTTGCTAAAAACTTAAAGCAAAATACACACTCTGACCGCGATTTTTACAATAGCTTATTACAGTACTTTGCAGGTACGGGATTTACGTACACGTTAACACCCACGCCTATGAGCGGTGATAATACAATTGACCAATTTTTATTTGAAAACCAACGTGGCTTTTGTGGCCACTATGCCAGTGCCGCCGCGTACATTTTTAGAACCGCAGGTATACCCGCTCGACTAGTAAGTGGCTATTTAGGTGGTGAATTAAATCAAGATAATAATACGCTCACTGTTCGCCAATACGACGCACATGCATGGGTAGAAGTATTTTTACAAAACGAAGGTTGGGTTATTTTTGATGCAACCGCCGTTGTTGCACCAGAGCGTTTAAATGGCTCACTTTCGCAGAACGAAGAGCTGAATGACGAATTTAAAAGTAACCTTGATTTTGGTTTAGTGAGTTTAAGTAATTTCCCCGCTATTAATTGGTTAAGGTTGGAACTTGAAAACCTCGATTATCAATGGTCTAGCTGGGTACTTGGTTTTGACGAAGAAAAACAAAATGATTTTTTAAAATCGATTTTTGGTAGTAAAAACATTTGGCTTGTACCATTAATAGTTTTACTAACAGCTGGTTTTTGTTTTATAAGTTATTTTATTTATTTAAACTTGCCAAAACGCCCGTCTAAATTAGCGCCTATGGTTAAAGAGTTTTATGAAGTAAAAGCATGGGCTAAAAAACAAAAAATAAATACACCCGATAATTTAACACCGAGTCAGCAGTTAGACTTTTTTGCTGATCAACTTCCTCGTTCTGCACAATCTATAAACACTTTTAGGCAGTTATTTAACCAAGTACGCTATGGTAAAAAACCTTTTACGAAAGAGCGTAAAACTCAGGCTAAAGATCTGATAAAATTAATTAAAATTTCCAAATAGAGAATACTATGAATGCTGTTGTTATAGGCGTTATTTTAATGCTCGGGCTATCTCTGGCTCGCGTTAACGTCATTGTTGCCATGATCATAAGCGCGTTAGTTGCAGGTCTTACTGCAGGCTTGGGTATAAAAGAAAGTGTAGATGCGTTTAATTCTGGCCTTTCAGCTGGGGCTGAAATTGCACTAAGCTATGCTATGCTCGGCGCGTTTGCCGTTGCTATTTCTAAGTCGGGTTTAACACGTATTCTCGCTGATAAGCTACTTGCTAAAGTAAATGCAAAAGGCAGCGGTAATGAAACATTTTTAAGTTACTTCATTTTATTAATTATTTTAGGTTGTGCAATTTCTTCGCAAAACTTAGTACCTGTACACATAGCGTTTATTCCTATTTTGATCCCGCCGTTACTTGTTGTTTTTAATCAGTTAAGATTAGACAGGCGTGCTATAGCGTGTATTTTAACATTTGGATTAGCAACGTCTTACATGGTGCTTCCTTATGGTTTTGGCGGTATTTACTTATATTCTATTTTGCACAAAAACCTAGTTGATAACGGCCTAGACATTGTAAATACCCAAGTCCCTGTGGCGATGATAATTCCTGCATTAGGTATGTTTATTGGATTGCTTATTGCGGTATTTATTACTTACAAAAAACGTCGCGAATACACCGAGCTCCCATTAACAACTGTGAGTAAATCAGCTGAAGTAGAAAACCCTAAAAAAGTAATGATTGTCGGGCTTTTTGCAGTACTTGCCTCACTTGTTGCACAAAACCTAAGTGGCTCAATGATTTTAGGTGGCTTAGTAGGTGTAATGATATTTAGTGTTTTCGGTGTAGTTAAGTGGGAAGAAAACGGCGACGTATTTAGTAAAGGCGTTGCGATGATGGCCATGATTGGCTTTATTATGATATCGGCACAAGGTTTTGCATCGGTTATGCAAGCCACTGGCGATGTAGCAAGCTTAGTACACAGCGCAGCCGCCCTTTTTGATGGTAATAAACCTTTGGCCGCCGGTGTTATTTTGTTAGTCGGGTTATTAATTACAATGGGAATTGGCAGTTCGTTTTCAACAGTGCCTATTATTGCAACTTTGTTTGTTCCTTTGTGTTTAGATCTTGGGTTTTCTGTTATGTCTACCGCTGCGCTTGTTGGTACTGCGGGCGCTTTAGGTGATGCTGGCTCTCCTGCTTCAGACTCAACGCTTGGCCCAACATCGGGTTTAAATGCCGATGGCCAGCACGACCACATTAGAGATTCTGTTATTCCAACGTTTATTCACTTTAACATACCGCTGCTGATATTTGGCTGGATTGCAGCAATGGTACTTTAAAAAGTATTTATGTAAGTATTAATAAATGTAATTAAAAGCTAAATATAACCAAAAAGGTATGTTAAAAGCATACCTTTTTAGTATCCAAATCCAACAACTCTCACCCCTATCAATTCCCTTCAGTTTGACTACTTTTTTAGTTAATACACACCCTGTTGTTGAGGTTATACTTTATGAATATTTTGTATGATGTGTTCTTTTAGGTGTTTTAGGTGTTTTATATAAGCACCAATTAAGGTGCTTATATAAATTTGCTTTAGCGCATATTCAAAGCTTTAAGTCAATCAAAACCATAAATCATTTTGTCGCATACTACCGGAGTCGGTCTGTGGTTATCATCAACTGCAACAAAGGTAAAGCTGCCACTAATGGCTGAATGCTTATCGTCTTTGTGCATAGTTTCTAATAATATATCTACGTCAACTTTTAAGCTGGTGTTACCTACATGCACTACTTTAGCTATTAACTCTGCAAAAGTACCTGCTGGTATGGCTTCTTTAAAGTCGACTCTATCAGAAGATATAGTTACCAAAGGCTTACGACAAAAACGAGTCGCTGCTATAAATGCCACTTCATCCATCCACGCCAGTGCATCACCACCAAATAAAGTATTGTGATGATTAGTACGCCCTGGAAACACGGTTTTAGTTACCGATGTGGTTGAGTCTTCAATACGCTGAGCAATTATTGCATCGCGATTTACGTCAGTCATAATCTCTACTTTTTGTTTGCTAATGTATCTTGCATTAGTAATGCAGGATCAAGGCGTTCGCCTTTCCAGTTAAAACGCCAATCTAGGTGAGGACCCGTTACACGCCCTGTTGCACCAATTTCAGCCACTTTGTTACCTTGCTCAATTTTATCACCCACTTTTACATCAAGCTTACTTAAGTGAATGTAAGTTGAGGTAATACCATGGCCATGATCAATAATTAATGTTCCGCCAGAGTAGTATAAATCAGGTTCAGCAAATACCACGGTACCACTAATAGGCGCGTAAACAGGAGAGCCCGTTTTATTCGCGATATCTAAGCCAAAGTGCGGACGACGAGGCTCGCCATTAAAATAGCGCTGACTACCGTAAACACCCGATATGCGCCCTTCTGCAGGCTTTAACACAGGGTCTAAAAAGTACAATAAATCAGAGTCTACTTCTCTGGCTTTTCGCACAGCAACTGCTTCACGGCTTATACGCGCACTAACTTCTTTTGGCGGAGAGACATATTTTTTAGCTACACCGGTAATTTTATCAATTTTATATTCGCGCTTTGTGATAGCTATTGGCTGTGAATGCGATTTACCATTGTTATCTACCCATTTTAAAGTATGAGTAGTTTCAGCGTCACGACCAAAACCAAATACAAAATCACCCTTTGGTGAAAGTTTTAAGCTTTTGCCATCTAAGCTTACTGATTTAGCGTTTTCTAGCTTTCCAGTAACTAAACCGCCTTGTGTTAAATGTCCTTTTAACTCAAGCGCCATAGCACTAAAGCTAGCAGAGGCAACAAGCGCTGTTGCTAAAAGTGTTTTAAACATAACTAATCGATCCTTTTCCAACACCTTCATAAGCCGTTACTTTCACTGCTTTTTCTGGGTATTGGGCTTTAATTTGGCCAGCTACATGTTCAGCAATACATTCTACAGTGGTATCTACTGGTAAAATGTCGCAACGAGACTCGCTTATAGCCATTTCAAAATAGCCTTGTGCCGATGTATAAGCAAAACATACATCACCCGCTTTGGCTGTTATGTGTTTTAAATCAGCAGCGTTAATTTGATCTTCACTGGTGGCTAAGTAAATATCTTCCCACTTTTGAGACCATTCTTTTTGCAAGCGCGGCATAGAAATACCATCTAGGCTAATACCAATTTGAGAACGATGCCCATGAATAATACGCTGGCAATTACCGTCATGCTTTTTAAGGCCATGGCTGTAATGATAGTAAAAACTTTGGCTGTGTTCAGGCTTAAGAGACAGCTCAATTTTTTCGATGTTATCTGGTAGCTTCGGTAAAATAGTCGCAATTAAAAATTCGGTAACCGATTCAACAGTTACTTCATCTGCGTTAATCATGCAATAAGCTTGATGAGGAGCGCTCATAGCTAAGTGATTATTTTCACCAAATGTACAGTCGAGTGTTTTATGCTCGTCAAATTCAGATACAGTACCATTAAGCCCTGTAGGAATTGCTAAACGGTGATCAATACACTCATCTATAATGCCTTTAATTTGCTTTTTAACTAAACCAAAGTCTAAAACCATAGACTCTTCGTTAAGTTTACCGTGCAAAGTTAAATCAACAATCCAGCTCTCGCCAACGGCGCCGCGTTTGTTACATAAGTAAGAAAAATCAATCACAGTTAGTGAGTTAACAAAAAGGATCATAAACTTCCTTTAGACTGGTTATAAGACAGCGTTAATTATAATGATTTCTGATTGTAATTGCGCGGTTTTATAGTGCAAAAACCAATCGCGTTGATTGATTGATGATTTAATATGCAATATTTTGATTTTTTAACTGCTCCGAGTTGTTTAGCGTACAAGTGTACGCTAAAGTACTTGGCAATTTCTAAGCGAAGATAAGTGTTATGGAACCTAAAAATAGCTATACAAAAGAAGAGTTGATCCTGTGTGGTCAAGGTGAAATGTTTGGTGAAGGTAACTGCCGTTTACCAAGTGACAACATGTTAATGATGGATCGCATTACCTCTATTACTGCTGATGGCGGTATTCATGGGAAAGGCGAAATTGTTGCTGAGCTTGATATTGACCCTAGCCTTTGGTTTTTCGATTGTCATTTTAAAGGCGACCCAGTAATGCCAGGTTGTTTAGGCTTAGATGCTATGTGGCAACTAGTTGGTTTTTACTTAGGTTGGTCTGGTGGCCCTGGTCTTGGCCGTGCGCTAGGTGTGGGTGAAGTTAAATTTACTGGCCAAATTTTACCAACTAATAAAAAAGTAACTTACCGCCTTGTAATGAAACGCGTAATTAAACGTAAATTGTTCATGGGCGTTGCAGATGGCACTGTAGAAGTAGATGGCCGAGTAATTTACGAAGCAAAAGATTTAAAAGTGGGCTTGTTCCAAGACACTAGCGCGTTTTAATTTTTAAATGCGTACAAAAAGGCCTCCAACGTGGAGGCCTTTTTGCTTAAATTCGATTATTGATTTTAGGTTTTGTACATGTTGCGGTTTTCAATCGCTTCACGCCAACCTCCTAACCACTCTGATTTGGGATCTACTTGTTGATAAGGGCATAGCTCTTTTGAGCGACCTGCTAAACCTGCTTTAAAACCTTGAGAATGAGCTCTTTCTAAACGATCTCTTTTCTGTCTCTTCATCGGTAATATCCTCACCTTTTTATTTGTATATTGTGTAGCATTAGTGAAATCTACATTTAATGAATAGTTAATAAAAATGTAAAATTCAAATCGTAAAAGCAATTAAATTGTTTGACTTTAACTAAGCTGCTGATGCAAAAATGAATTAACATTTAAAAAAGTAAGTGGTCATACAACATTTAATTTGACCGGTTTTATGCTAAATAAAATGCGACTCAATAATCGCTAAAAAGCACTTATGTGCTTTATTTGTGACCGACTAATATTGACTAAGTTCCAAACAAAAATGTAATCGTGACACTTTTATTTCATTAATCTTAAATTAGTAGCCCGCCCCTAACTTGAAGTATTTTTAAACAATTTAAATTTATGCTTGATTATTTAAAGTCGATCGGTCTAATATATGTACATGAACAAAAATACATCAACACCAATACGCCGTGGTCGCCCACCTAAAATAGCCAGAGAGAACGCCGATACCAAAGCGTTACTTATTCGCACGGGCCTAGAAACCTTAACTGAATTTGGCTTTAGCGCCACGGGGCTCGATACTATTTTAAAAAAAGCGGCTGTACCTAAAGGCTCCTTTTATCATTACTTTAAAAGTAAAGAGGCCTACGGCATTGCCCTAGTTGATGCATACGACAGTTACTTTATTGCAAAGCTTACCCATTACCTACAGCAAGAAGATGTTCCCCCACTTGAGCGAATCGTTAATTTTACCCAAAGCGCAATCAAAGGAATGAAAAAATACGATTACAAACGTGGCTGTTTAGTAGGTAACTTAAATCAAGAGCTTAATCATTTAAGTGATGAGTTTAAAACCAGATTAATGCAAAGCTACACCGCTTGGCAAAACCATGTAGAGGTTTGCTTAAACCAAGCTAAGCAACAAGGCACTATTGCGAGCCATGTAAATACAAAATTGATGAGTGAGTACTTTTGGATTGGCTGGGAAGGTGCGGTTATGCGCGCCAAGCTCACAAAATCAAATACCCCACTTACTTTATATACAGAAATGTTTTTACGCGCATTACTAACCTAATGCGTTTTTATTTACCAATTAAAAGACGATCGGTCTAAAAGGATATCCTATGAATAACCCAATTAAAGCCATTGTTATTAATAAAGAAGATAATAACTACAGCGCCTCATTATCGACTATCGAAAGCAGTGATTTACCAAACGAAAACGTTTCTATCGACGTGCTATACAGCACACTTAACTATAAAGATGGTTTAGCAATTACGGGTAAAGGCCCTGTTGTACGCAGTTTTCCTATGGTGCCAGGTATCGATTTAGTGGGTACGGTTACAAATTCCACCAGCGATGAATTTAAAAATGGCGATAACGTAATATTAAATGGCTTTGGTGTAGGCGAAAAACATTGGGGCGGGCTTGCTCAAAAAGCGGCACTTAATAGCGATTGGCTAATCCCCTTGCCTGCAGGTATTTCTCCAAAACAAGCGATGCAAATAGGTACAGCCGGTTATACCGCTATGCTAAGTGTTATAGCTCTTGAAAAACAAGGAATAAACCCTGAATCTGGCGAAATACTTGTAACAGGTGCCAATGGTGGCGTAGGCAGCTTTGCTATTTATTTATTAAACCAGCTTGGCTACAACGTAACAGCAGCTACGGGTCGATTAGATCAAAGTGAATATTTAAAAGAGTTAGGTGCTAAACAGGTAATTGACAGAAACGAGCTTTCAAATCCTGGTAAGCCTTTGCAAAAAGAGCGCTTTGCAGCGGCAATAGATTCAGTAGGTAGCCATACACTTGCTAATATTTGTGCATCATTAAAGTATGGGGGTGTAGTAACCGCCTGCGGACTTGCCCAAGGCATGGATTTACCTGCCTCAGTTGCCCCATTTATATTACGTGGTGTGTCACTAATAGGCATTGATAGCGTAATGCGCCCTAAAGCCGACAGAATTGAAGCGTGGGATCGTTTAGCAAAATTAGTAAACGCTGATTACTTAGATAAAATTTCGACAGAAATATCACTAGAACACGTAATTGATAACGCAGAGCGACTAATGCAAGGCAAAATTCGCGGTCGTGTTGTAGTTAATTGTCAAAGTTAAGCTATTTACTCTGTTAAAGCCTCGTTATTAAATTTATAATGCAATTTGTATTTTAATAACGAGGCAACACCGATGAGCAACCAAGAACTTTTCAGTAATAATCCACTGCAAGGCGTTAAATTAGAACAAGTGGTTGAAGAGCTGGTTGAACAATACGGGTGGGAGCTCCTACACGCTTATTTACAACTTAACTGCTTTAAAAACAATCCTGATATAAAGTCAGCGGTTAAATTTTTACGTAAAACACAATGGGCACAAGAAAAAGTAGATAACTTTTACCTTTATCGCCTAAAAAACTTACCTAGACCTGATGATGTGCAATACGAATTACCGCCACGTGATCGCGTGATCCCAGCTGATCATAAACCTGGTGAGCCATGTGAGTTAAGTTTTAGTGATGCAAAACGTATTATGGAAAAAAAAGCATCAAAGCAACGTGCTCGCGATCGTAAACAACGCTCTAATTCTAGTAACCCTTGGGGTAACTAAACACGCTAATTTAATTTTGTAGAGCTATTTTAAATGGCTCTACAACTCTCTTTTATTAATTTTTATTACATCCACACCATATAGCTAACAAATAGAAATCAATACCCTCGGTTTTTCCAAAAATCTGTTTCAGTACGCTCTACCTCTAATGCCACCTTAAAAGTTTTATCAGCAATAATTTTTCCATTTAGCTCAATCGTCATACGCCAATCACCCAACTTATTCTCTATTGGTAACCAAAGCGTGTCGCCTAAATAAAAGTTCCAATCACTGTTTTTAACGTATACGTCGCCTTCAAAGGGGTCCATTACATCACCGTCACTGTCTGGAATATCTGGATGGTATATACAATAGTGAAGCTTTTCGCCTTTACCCTTTTTAATATTTACGATTAAGCCAAACTCAACATCTACCTCAGCTATTACATTTGTTGTAAATTGCTCTATTTGTGGCAATGCTTTACTTTCGCTATCCCACTTAGAGTAAATACCGTGACTTTGTAACGTCACTACAGGTTTTGTTTTAGCCATTAAGGTAACCTTTTATATTAGCTATTTTTGCATTAGTTTAACTTTTGAAATTTTAAAATAAAACACAATCCAATAAAGTTAAATCTCAACTTAGCTTTAATACTTCGTTTATTTACATCATTGCTAATTTGTCATCATTGTTTACACATTATTTGCACAATTGCTGATTATTGTTTGAGTAACTTAATTGATCAGGTAAGCAGCAATGAAACTACACGCACTTAATAATAATCGAAATAGGGTAAATGCTATAAAACTAAGCACCTTGGCTCTAGTTGTTTTATCGTTAGTTGCTTGCGGAGGTGTAGAAGGCATAGTTGATACCTCAACAACTACAGATTCATCATCAACCACCTCAGATAACGGTACAGGTACGAGTAGCTCAACCCAAGGCGTGTTTTGTGAATATAGTTACAGTGACTATAACGAGTCAGAATCAGTACAAGCCACCAGCGTGGCAGATTGGTCATGCACAGGAACTACACGCGACTTAGTCGCTAATGGCATACCTGATCACGAAGTAGGTACATTCCCTAATGCCGATAACCCAAATACTATTTCTGAACAATCAGTAAATGAAAGCTACACACTTGAGCCTGTAGAAACAACACAAGCAACCATGCTTGGTGGCCCTCGTGGAATGATAGGTGTTGTACTTAACGGCATTAAAATAGACGCCGGCACAGGCGGAAGTTGCGATGATTCAGGCACCGATTGTGATTTAGGCGACAACAGCGGTAATTGGAATATAGAAGCTTTAAGCCAAGACACGTTTAGTTTTGGAACAGACGACAACAATGCACACGTACAACCCGATGGCACATATCACTATCATGGTATGCCAGAAGGCTTTGTAGCAATGCGAGGTGGCAATAGCTCCACTATGACTCTAATAGGCTGGGCAGCAGACGGCTTTCCTATTTATGCACGTTACGGCTATTCAGACTCAAATGATGCAACTTCAGCGCTAACCGTAATGACCGGTAGCTACCAACACATAACATCTTTAAGCGCAAACCGCCCTTCTACCGATATATACCCATTAGGTACATTTGCACAAGATTGGGAATACGTAGCAGGCTCTGGTGATTTAGATGAATGTAATGGCCGCGTTGGCGTAACACCTGAGTTTCCTCAAGGGATATACCACTACTACGCAACAGACACTTATCCGTTTTTTCAACGCTGCGTTAAAGGCGAAGTTTAATTAGGAGTAAGTTATGCCTTATATGAAAAATTATCTGTTAAGTGTGCCAACATTGGGCTTATTGAGCACATCAACATTAGCAAATGCGCATTTAATGGTTGCAGATCACGGTACGCTGAATTTTGTTGATGATAACGTGTTTATTGTGCTTTCAATCCCTATGTCGGCTTTTAAAGGGATTGATGAAAACAAGGATGGCAAAGTGTCAATAATTGAGTTTAACACTCATAAAAAACTAATAACTAAGCGAGTTAAAAAAAACGTTTATTTAGCGGATCATCAGTATAAATTTACTATTGACGGACTTTTGCTAAACCCAGAAGCGTCACATAAACATAAAAGCAACAACATAGATCAAGTAACCATTACTGGGCGCTACTCTTTGCCAAGTAAACTAACCAAAGTTAACTTTAACGTTAAGCTATTTAGTAACAATGAGCACAAGCAGCATTATCAAATAACAGCAACTAATAAAACGCAAAAACTTACTCATCAATTTGAGCTATCACCAACGTCGCCCTTTAGTAAGGTGTTTTAATAATTAGTAATACTTACCAAATAATTAAGTAGCAAAGAGTACAATTTGAACAAACTTGTGCTCTTTTTTTTATCTTTGTCTTTTTATGCAGCTCTCTTTATTTAAGGGTTCTTTCTATAAAGATACAAGCTTGGGATTTTTAGGAAAGTAATGCTCTTGTTGCTGCTCACGTAAACTAAACTCACGGGTGTTTTTATATGGGAGTTTCATAAAGCCCGCAACACCAACATCAGTAATATTTACCGCATATTGCATAAGTTTATTTAGTAAACGTTTAAACTCAACTTCTTTGGTCGAATCGAGTAATCGGTAGTAATGGTGAATTTTCATTCTGTCCGGCAGTGCTTCAAAAATAATACACCCGGTATGATGAATTTGGTTAAGCTCAAATACGCACTTAATAACTTTTTTAGGTAGCTGTAGTTGCTCGTCAGGGTCTTTACCGTCTTCAAAGTATGAATGCGGGCGGGTTATGTCGTTTGCTTTCATACTTACTACTTCGTATTCAAGCTCTGGTAGGCTATCAAACTTAAATGCCCCCGTGCCATCTCGCTCTAGTTGAATAGTTTTACGGGCATCAAACAAACAGCACTTAAATAGCCCTTTTTGATTAATCGCTTGCGCAAGCATCACTGTGTTATTAATCGCATCACTAAACGCATCACCCAATGATTCGTCATGCATAATTAAAGATGATTCAACAAACATTGACTCATCCTTCCAATGAAAACTAAGCCCACCTACTACAGGGTACTTAGCTAATCGGCTTATTGATGCCAAAAATGCTTTTTCGGTATCGCCTGTATCAAACAAAAACTCTTTGTAATAACGGTCAAGTTGCGCGTCGTTTATATCTAGTAATTGTTGATTCTGATCAGCCTGGCGTAAAAATTGTTTTCGTGAGCTATAAACAACCGTGTCGGGCTGCTCGTCGTTGCCATACCAAAAAGGGATATCTGCTTTTTTTGGTTTTTTAGCAAACTCAGGTAAATACGCTTTCGCCATAGTTGTAATGTTACGCATAAAGTAATCACCAGCACCGTCACGTATGGCCTTACTTTTTGACAGCATGCCATCAATCACCTTAGCCAGTTCTTTGGGGAGCCCTAAGCTGCTTGCAGGGATAGCTTGTGCACCAAAGCGACATGACTGCGCCGACGCTAGCGCATACAACGTAGCGGCTACACCTTGCTCGTCAAATCGTGGGGATGATTGCTCCCCCGACATTTGCGCTTCACCAATAAAGTACACATCGCCCATACGCGCATTCGTTGTACTTAAATCGCCCGACATTAAATCCATAAAGTTACTCGCAACAGGATTACCATCACTATCTAACTGTGCATACACAGAGCTGCCCCAATCCACTAACGAAAGCGCATCAGTGTTTGCATCCCATACAAGGTTTGAAGGCTTTATATCGCCATGCACTATAGGTTGTGGGCTAATGCCATTTTTATGACTGCGTAAATCAACCAGTACATTACGAAGCCTAACCGCGAGCGCCATTATTTGCGCGGCACTAAAGCGCCCTGTTTTAAGCGATACTTTTTCAAGGTCCTCTCCAATGGCGCGTGCCATCATTAAAATCCCTTGTTTTTTAATACGTTCAAAAGCATAAAAGGTAGGCACTAAGGGGTTATTAATTTGCGAAAGCATATACGCTTCGTCTTCTAGGCGGTCACGCACACTTTGAGCAAGAGTAATACGCGAAAACTTAAATACCCAAGGTAAGCCGTTATCGTCATCTCCTGCAAACACAAAGCCAAAAGCACCCGAGCCAATCATTTCAACGTTTTTATAGCCCAACACTGTTAACTGCTTAATACAAATATTAAGCCACTGACGGTGCTTTTTAGCATCGCGGTGCGAAAGCAAATAAACAGATTGCTCTTCGTTAATGTAAAAATTGCGGATTTCTTTGGCTTTCAATACGGGCTCTCTATTTTGTTAGTGTTATGTAGTCATTTAAAGCACTCGATTATTAGTTTTATGTAATAAGATTACAATAGCGTGCGGCGTAGTTTTTAAGTTACCCATCTTTACTCACCCCTAAATAATTACAAATAACCAACAAATGTTGCATCCAATAAATTATCTAAACCGTATTTAACATAGCTGCATTAATAACAAATACATTAGATAGGGATTTTAGTCATGAGAACATTAGCAATTTTAGCGCTAGGCACTTTGTATAGTGGTTATAGCTATGCAAACATAGAAAAGTTAACCGTTTATGGTCACAGAGATGGGCTAATTGGTGAGTCAATCAGCGCATCTAGCGGTATTATTGGTCAAGGTGAAATTCAGCAGCGCCCAATGTTAAGAAGCGCCGAAATGTTAGAGTTAATCCCAGGTATGGCGGTCACTCAACATAGCGGCTCTGGTAAAGCTAATCAGTACTTTATTAGGGGGTTTAATTTAGATCACGGCACCGACTTTGCCACCAGCATAGATGGAATGCCAATTAATATGCGCAGCCATGGCCACGGACAAGGTTACACCGACCTAAACTTTATAATCCCTGAGTCTATTTCAACTATTAACTATCAAAAAGGCTCATATAGCGCAACCCAAGGTGACTTTTCAACCGCTGGTAGTGCTCAATTTCAACTTGCTGATAACCTAAAACATCACCAAGTTGAACTCAGTATAGGAGAAGATAATTATAGACGCGCTGTTGTACTGGGATCTACTAACATTGCAACAGGTAAGCTCATTGCAGCGGCAGAATGGCAAGGCTATGACGGCCCATGGGATAATATAAACGAAGATGTAAATAAAAAGAATGCCCTACTGCGCTATGTTGGTAAAGCTTTTGATGGTGACTTATCAATAAGTGCCATGGCATACGACAATACATGGAATTCAGCAGATCAAATTCCACAGCGCGCTATATCACAAAATTTAATTACTCAATTAGGCTCTCTTGACACCACACTTGGCGGTAGCTCTAGCCGTTATAGCTTATCGAGTAACTGGCAGGGCGAGCATATAAAAGCCAGCGCTTATGTAATTAATTACGATTTAAACCTGTATTCAAACTTTAGTTATTTTTTAAATGATCCTATTAATGGCGATCAGTTTAATCAGCAAGATAGTCGAAATATCTATGGAACAGATATAAGCTACCAGTTTGAAACCAAAACATCAGATATAAACATACAACATACCGCAGGTATTGAGCTTCGCCACGACGACATAGATAACGTAGGGCTTTATAACACACAAGCAAGAGAGCGACTTAGTACGGTTAGGCAAGATGAACTAAAGCAAACTAGCTACTCAAGCTTTTGGGAGTCTAAACTTTTACTTACTCCAAAACTTGAAGCAACCGTTGGCGTTAGGTACGACTATTTTGATACAAACGTGACTAGTATTACCGCCGTAAATTCAGGAAAAGCAAAGGATGATTTAGTAAGTTTTAAAGGGAGTTTAAATTACCGTTTTACAAATTTAGTAGCTGCATATGCTAATTGGGGACAATCTTTTCATTCAAATGATGCGCGCGGATCTACTATTAATATTGACCCTGTTACCGGTGAGCAAGCAGAGCAAGTTGACTTATTAGTTAAAAGTGAAGGCGCTGAAATAGGCGTCCGATTTGCTGATGAGCAAAAGTTTAATCTATCAGCTGCACTTTGGTGGCTAACACTCGACTCAGAGCTTTTATTTGTTGGCGATGCGGGTAACACAGAACCAAGTGATGCATCTAAACGTTACGGATTAGAAATAAGCGCTTATTATTGGATTAACGACAGCTTTAGTATCGACGCAGAAACCTCGTTCACGCATTCACGTTTAGATATTAATGACAATAATCATTATATAGAAGGTGCTGTTCCTGTTGTTGCAAGTACAGGTTTAAATTGGCACTTAAGTGAGCAATGGCAGTCATCAGTTAGAGTTCGCCATATTGGCAAACGTACATTAACTAGCGATGGTGACGAGCGTTCGGAGCCTTTAACAGTAGTAAATAGCGCAATTAGCTATGAGCAGACTCACTGGAAAGTAAACTTTGAATTTCTTAACTTATTTAATAGCACCGACCACGATATAGATTACTATTATGCATCGCGTTTACCTGGCGAATCAGCACAAGGCGTTGAAGATAACCACTTTCATCCAATAGAGCCACGAACAGCTCGATTAAGTGTAAGTTTATTATTTTAGTATTCATTGAGATTTACAGTGGCACTGTATATAAAAACAGTGCCACTGTAAAACATACCCTTAGCCAATAAGTATCTTAGTAATTAATCCGATGCCTCAACAAGCTGGCTGATGTTACTCAACAATGCGAAGTTGATTTATTGAGTTAACAGCAACATGTGTTTGATAGTAATATTTATTGGTTTTTCTGCCTTTACTTAAAAAATCGATAGTTACCCGCTTCGCTTCACCTGTTACTTCAATTGTTTTACCTCTAAAAAATGTGTTGGCTGATTGTCCGTATTTTTCGGTGAGTTTAGCAGCTACTTTTGAATCAATTGAAATTGTAATAGCACGTCGATCACGATAGTCAGCTTCGGTATTTAAAAATACGTCACCGTACTGAGAGCCTGCAGTTTTAATATAAAACTGAAATGTACCGCTAACACCTTTTGGCGCGCTCTGCTCCGAAAGAGCTATTAAATTCATATTAGCAATAGTGCCTTCGCCAAGCGCCGGTAAGTGTTGTACAGAGCTGCAAGCACTAAGTGTTAATACACTTAAAAGAGTAAGGTATTTTAAGATATAACATCCTTTTTTATAAGTAGATGTTAATAGTAACATTTATATATTTTAAGTTTCTATAAAAGAAACAAATTTAGCCCAATTAAGGGCTAAATTAGTTATATTTTAAAAGTATTCGTTATGGGGCATTTCGCTGCGATGGATTTGATTTAAAGCTTTTTAGCATCTGCTCAGGATCTTCAACGCCACTCTGATTTTTAGCCGCTTGCGCCCACCAAACCAATTGCCCAAAAGTACGGTGAAAATAATTAAACCACGATGACTGCTCTTCACCAACTTGCACAGATCCATTATCATTAAATACTTCTTGTGCTTTTGGTACGTGGATCATTGCTGATACAGGTAAGCAGCCAAGCTCTGATAAAAACGAGCGCATACTTATTGCCGCTCTGAGTCCACCCCACTGCCCAGCAGAATAAGTAACAATAGCACTGGGTTTGTACGAAAAGAGTGAGCTACCAAAGTGATTAAGTAAGTCAGCGAGAGCTGGGCTCATACTGTGATTATATTCAGGGCTAACCATTACATATCCATCAGCCGCTTTAATTTTATCAGCTAAAGTATTTAGCATTGAAGGCGCCTTACCTTGAGCATAGGCAAAATGTGGTTTAAAAACTTGCTCACTTGGGTAATCAAGTGCATCTATAAGCTCAAACTCATGTTCGGAGAATTGCTCGTTTAAGCACTCCATGCAGGCTTTAGACACTCTCTCACCTAAGCGAGCAGGTTTTGGTGGCGTGCTGTTGCGCACTGTCCCTAAAAACACTAAAAACTTCATATGTAACCCTCATATGTATTGAATAACAGCTAAACACTAACACTTTTAGCTATTGTGTATTACACATATCCGTTTTTTATTAATTTAAAACACTAATAATTAAATTTAAAACTGCGCTTTAGCAACCACACACTGTTAAAGGTTTTTTATCATGTGCTTATTTTGTCGTTCTCCATACTTTTTGCACATTTAGCCAGTAATATGCCACAGTATAAGTACACCAAAACCTATACTGAAAAGGATACAAGTAATGGGCTCAAATAATTACAGCGCGTTTGCAATCATTGTTACCGCAACAGTTTTAACTCTAAGTGGCTGCGACGACTCACCAACTAATAAAAATACTAAGCAAGTCAGTAGCTCTCTTAGTGAAGTACAAAAAACGAATCAAACAATAAATTTATCTATGTTTAAAAAAGGGGCCTTTTTATCTGAGCCTAACATTGTTGATTGCGAAACGGCGCAAGGAACTAAAACTAAGTGTCATGAGTTAATTACATCAGGCGCACCTGCAGGTAGAGAGCCGGGTCCATTTTGCCCGCGCACATCGACCGATGGCGCTGATGTAACTGGCAGTTGGTTTAGTAAAGAAGGTACTGGTGATTTAGTTGATTTAACAGGCCAATTTGTCCTAAAGCTTGATGAATACTACGGCGATGAAAAGTGGGTACTTTATGACACTAAAACAAATGAAATTAGATATACAGCTACAAAAAAGTCTTGCGCTGGTGCAGCTCGCCCTGATGTTGAAGAGCAATATAAACAAAATTGTATTGAGTGTGAACTTTCGTATTTAGAAGATAATTTTTCATTAACGTATTTAATTCCTGTTACACCTATTCCAGCATCTGATACTGGCCGATTAAGAACAGTAGGTATAGCACTAGACGGTACTGAGCTATCAGGGCCTGCTCCAATTAATGCAATTTTAGAGAGCTATACCATTGCGGCATTTGATGATTGTGGTGGCCATATAAATTTACACCAAGGTTATCACTATCACTCTACCACTGGTTGTACTGACTCAGCTGCTACAGAAGGTGGACATGCACCTCTTATAGGTTATGCAATAGACGGTTATGGTATTTATGCAATGCGTGATACAAGCGGTAAAGAAGAGTCACTTGATGAATGCCGAGGTAATACAGATGAAGTAAGGGGTTATCACTACCACGCAGCCAGTCCTAGTGAAAATATGTTTATAGGGTGCCTACATGGAGAATCAGTTAGGCCTGCAGGTGGGCCACCAGGTGATCACAACGGTCCACCGCCAGGCCATGATCTTGAAAAACATTAAAAAGGAGTTGTTATGTTTATAAAAAGTAGTTGTTTAAGCGTGTTTGGTATGGCTTTACTTGCAGCACCCACATTTTTAAATGCTCATGCAGGGCCGTTAAATGGTGTTGCAGTTAAAGCTTGCGCAGATAAAGTAAAATCTCAATCATGTAAATACGAAGGCGGCCATAACGATTTATATATTGGCAGCTGCCAGTATATGGCTGATGATTTAATGTGTGTACGAAGCCAGCCGATTCAAAAAATTGATAATGGAATTTCCGCCCCTATAAAAAGCCACACTCACGAAAAAGAAAAGAGTGATTTAAAAACCAACTTTAATAAAGCTATGTAAATTTAGGGCTAATTTTTATTGATAAACTCTTAATAAGCAGCACAACCATTTTATTGTGCTGCTAACTTTTAACGATATAGATAGCTCAGACCAATACCACTCCAAAACACGTTTTTTAAGGTTTGATCACCCACAAAACGCTCAGCGTTTTTATTAATTGCCATGGTGTAGCTAGTATATGCGTATACTTCAAGTTGCTTAATAACTTGATACGACACGTTAGCTGTAAGCTTAAGGTTGTTAATACCATTATGGCCATCACTTACATAACCTGCATTAAACCCTAGCCCCGTTTGAAAATCGATATTAACAGCTTCATTTATCTCGTAGCCTTTGTTTATCGCAAGCTCTATAAATGTGCCTTGAGAATCAAACGAATAATATGCGCTGCTAGTGAGCTGAAATTTATTATCGTAAAAATACGAAAAATCTAAGCTAACCTCATTGTCGTGAGCATTAGAGGTGTTTTCACGCGATCTTAAATGGTTGTAACCAATAAACATATCAACGGTATTAAATAACTGAGTTGCGTAAATAGCATTTAAGTTAAACTCGGTATAATCGCTATCAACACCCGTTGCAACCCACGGAATAATAGCTATTTCATTATAATTGAATTCAGTTGCGATTGAGGCAATACCTTATACCCGCTAAGTTGTCACGGCCCTCACTTACATATCGGCTTTCCCAAAGTGGATGCACATGAAAATCAAAACCGTCATCAACATAAGCTGTACTTGCCTCATCTAGCTTAATATTTCCGCCAACACCTAATTCAGGCTCAAGTGCATGAACGTCTTGGGCCTGCACTTTAGCTAAAAGAGATGCACAAATAAGAGCTGCAAGCAAAGTACTCAATAACGTTTTATTCATTTATAGATACCTAAAGCCAAAATATATGCGCGTAAAAAATAGTCGCACATAGTATTTCGCAATATAAAAATAAGCTATCAGTATTTAATAATTTGAATTTAAAAGATCAGGAAATCTAGCATTCATACATTTTTTATTCGCCACAATTTAAGGGTACCAAATAAGTAAAATGACCCATAAATGCAGCAGATTATCGAGCTTATAATCCAAAATTGAATAGAATTCTGATGAACGATTTGGCTTGAAGTTAAAAAAGGAATGATTAAACCCGCAATACCTCGTATTAAATACACTGCGGTTATTAATACGAGTGCAGTTTTTAAAAATGGCAGTTTTAAAATGGCGCCTGCACCAGAGAGCGCATAAAAGCCCCAAATAGCAATAATAACTGAAATAGCTAAAGTTACATAAGTAGGATACATACTGCCCTGCTCTGCCATTTGAGCCATTTGCTCACCAGCACCCAAAAGGCGATACCAATCAGGCCCTCCAAAAACACAGGCTACATGTAAAAGTGATGCTATAAAGCTTAAAATGCCTGCTGTAAATAACGTATTGTTATTCATGTAATTATAATTTAATGACTCATGTAGGCAACAAAGCCAATTAATAGCACGTAAAAGCTAAACCCGAGCACACAAATTAAATAAACATTTTTAGTTTTATTCGCCTTAAACGATACGTAATCGGTAATATCGCTTTTAAACTTACCAAAGGTAACTATTTTTAAAATAGTACAACCTGTTGAGTAAATTAAAAAACCTAAAATAGTCTCTACCATTAACCAAATAAACAGATCAAATGCAAAACTCATAACGTTCATCCAATAAACACTGTAAAAATAGCCTATCAAATATTTATTCGATTACAAACTTATTACTATCATTAAGGTGTAACAGTAAATTTCGTTAAACCTATTAACTGACCTGATTCGGTGACTACTTTTACTTGCCACTTACCAACAGAGTCTTTAGGAAAGTTTACTTTGTGTGTCCACGCTCTATAACCTAGTTCTCTCCCACCGTTTATATTTAACGTGATCCGATCAACTTCTTTTTTATTATGAAGCCACACATGAAATATTTTTTCGTTTAAGCCTCTCGGTGCTTTAACAGCAGTCCAACTATATAAACCTTGATGGTGCAGCGTATAAGAATCTAACTGTTTAATACTCCCTACTGGCTTTTTATGCTGTAAATCAACTTCATGAGCTAATGTAATATCGGTTAATCGCAGCGCTGCAGGAGGCACATAGCTTCTTAATTGCCACACTGCTGTGCTTAAAGCGCATAAAATCAATACAAGAATAGGAAAACGCCACCAGCGAGCATTAGGCATTAAATTGTTTAAACTCGGAAGAGTAACCACTACAGCAGTTACAAGTGCGGCACCTAAACTTTGGCTCGTTGTAAGGTTTAACAAAATAGGTAACGTAACAAGCAAAACAACAAATAAAGCAAAGTTATGAAACACGCTAAATAGCGTGCGGTTTCTAGCAAGTTTTTTATAATAAAAGGGATCGATAACCGATATAACTGCACACAAAGCAATAAGGGAAGTAAAAATTGCTTGAGGATGATCCCACTGCGTAACAGCTAAAAAAAATGGCAACGCAAAAAATAGGCTTTCTTGCTGCACCATTTGTAGCGCAAAACGCATTACATTAGGAGATACAGCCACACCAAACTTTTCTTCTACTTTATCACGCAGCCAATTATCAATAATTAGCCACAACCAACTAATAAGTAAAAATATTGCAATAAATTGCGAAAAAGACTCTTTTCTATCTACAAGTACAAAGCTAGCAACGCCCGACAAAAACGCCAACACAGCCAATAATCCAGGCCGCTTTTGCATCGCGCTTATAAATTTAGCGATTATATTTTTACAGTAATCCATGTATGAGTGTTTCCGTACGAGTACGTACTTTATTATTTTTATTCAGAGTATGATTAGTTTAACCAAGTTTAAATGAACAACAGATAGATGAATGGATTTAAACGCCCCATTTAACAGTACATCAAACTAACCATTTTAATTAAATAAAAGCCCGGCATAGCGCGTCATTGGTACGTTTATTAATTTTTGTAACGCGTGAGCCTTAGCAAGTAATTCATCCTCACTAAGTGCAGGCATTCTATTGTTAAAAGCGAGCACAATTTTATTACCGCCTTCAATAATAAAACTAAGAATCTTTCCTGCAAATTCTTTCTCAAGTAGTTGATCAAACGCTTCCCTCTGCCCAATTTTGGTATGGCAAATATTAAGTACTAAAACACCATCAAAAGTGAGCGCATTTTTACAATCGCGTAAGTAGGATGATTGCACCTGATCTGACTCCATCCCATCTGAGCTATATAAATCAGAAAAAATAACATCCGTTTTTATCTGCGTGTTTTTCATGTAGTTTGCCGCATCATCAATATGAATAAACAAACGTTCTGACACGGGAACTTCAAAATATTTTATAGCCATATCAGCAACGGCTTTACGATATTCAACGGTATGTATAGTCAGCGCGGGAAACGCATGATAAAGACTTTTTGCGATAGAGCCCGCCCCAAGTCCCATTATCATCGCGGTTTTTAAATGCGGAATAAAAAAAAGCGCAGCCATCATAGCTTGCGTATAAGCTAAGCTTAACCCATTAATATTATTTAATTTAATACAGCTTTGATAAATTTTTCCGTCAAAGCTGAGAATAAGACTCTTTTTTGTTTGATATACATAAACAGGGCCATGCTCATCAATAGTTGATGCAATACAAGTGCCTTTGATATCCACGAATACTCAATAGGTGAGGTGATGAAAAACGAGTATAACTTACTTAACGTACTGCCATGGCTATTAATATGATTTATAGCCTTTTATTAATTTACAGGCATTTATATACGTACTCAGAAAAGTCTTTTTATCTTTTGAGATTAGATTAGCTAAGGTATCTACTTATATAGCTAGCTGGAACTTACCCGTGATGACATTTATTATAAACAGCGACGCAATACGCTAAAAACAAACTAATATACTGATATAGCTACAAAAAAACTCTTTGAATATTCCTCATGTTCAACATGAATAAAGTACACACCAACACCAAAGAAGTCTAAACGGCTAAACATCCATACTTTATTTTTATCGATATATGCCTTTTTTTCGTCAATTACTACGTAATCGCATCTAACAATAATGTGTAATGAATATGACTCATGTTTTATGTGAAATTAAACCGTTTTTCTTCATATGCCAATCCACGTATAAATTACTCATCCCTTAGTGCTAAACACTATTACTAACAACTTAAAGCCGCTGAACAAAACCAGCTAAGTAAGTTGCAAGGCTAATAAAGCGCAGAGCATCAATTAGGTTTAAATTATAAAATTGGATATAAACACGATGAAAAAAGATTTTACATTTAATATTAAGAGCGTTTCACTCGACGAAAATTATCATCCATCAACTAATACGCGTATCACAACCAACTTTGCTAATTTAGCCAGAGGTGAATACCGCAAAGCAAACTTGCGTAACGCCTTAAACATGATTAACAACCGTTTTAATGCCCTAGCCCACTGGGATAACACCAAAGGTGAGCGTTATGCTGTAGAGCTTGAAATTGTCTCTGTTGAGATAGGTATTGAAGACGGCGGCGAAAGCTTCCCATCAATCGAAATATTAAAAACAAATATTGTTGATCATAAAACTAATAAGCGCATTGAAGGCATTGTAGGAAACAACTTTTCATCGTATGTGCGTGACTACGACTTTAGCGTACTCCTACAAGAGCACAATAAAGGCAAGCCTCAATTTAGTATTCCTGATGACTTTGGGGTTTTACATGGCAAACTATTTCAGTCATTCGTAAATTCGGATACATACAAACAAAACTTTAAAAAACCACCTGTTATATGCCTAAGTGTGTCAGATAACAAAACCTACAACCGCACTGAAAACCAACACCCGGTACTTGGCGTTGAATACGAACCAAATGAATCGTCTTTAACTGAGCAATACTTCAAAAAAATGGGCTTACAGGTACGTTATTTTATGCCACCAAATAGTGCCGCGCCTTTAGCATTGTTTTTCTTTGGTGATTTACTTAATGATTACAGCAATCTTGAGCTTATAAGCACCATTAGTACGATGGAAACGTTTCAAAAAATCTACAGACCAGAGATTTATAATGCCAACGCAACAGCGGGTAAATCATATAAACCAAACTTAAAAAACTTGGATCACTCACTAACGCAAATTGTGTATGACCGAGAAGAGCGCGGCAAGTTAGCCAGTGAGCAAGGCAAGTTTGCGCAAGAGCATTTTATCAAGCCGTACCAAACGGTCCTTGAGCAATTCTCTACTCGCTATCTGTCATAACAACTAATAGTAACAACCAGTAATAACGCGCTTAACGCTACGTTTAATAATTAACTAAAATATACGGCATTATTTATTATGAAAAACTTACTACCTACATCTACCGCTGGCAGTTTACCTAAGCCTTTATGGCTTGCAGAGCCAGAAACACTTTGGTCACCTTGGAAATTACAAGGTGATGAATTAACTCAAGGCAAACACGACGCCCTACGCTTGTCATTATTCGACCAACAACAAGCAGGCATTGATATTGTTAGCGATGGTGAGCAAACAAGGCAACACTTTGTAACTACATTTATAGAGCACCTAAATGGCGTTGACTTTGAAAAACGTAAAACAGTAAAAATTCGTGACCGATACGATGCAAGCGTACCCACTGTTGTTGGCCCTGTGAGCCGCCAAAAGTCAGTGTTTGTTGAAGACGCTAAATTTTTACGCAAGCAAACCAAGCAACCAATAAAATGGGCATTACCAGGCCCAATGACCATGATTGACACGCTTTACGACGATCATTATAAAAGCCGCGAAAAACTAGCGTGGGAATTTGCCATAATTCTCAATCAAGAAGCAAAAGAGTTAGAAGCTGCAGGCGTTGATATCATCCAATTTGATGAGCCCGCGTTTAACGTATTTTTTGATGAAGTAAACGACTGGGGAATTGCCTGTTTAGAGCGCGCAATTGAAGGGCTTAAATGCGAAACCGCCGTGCATATTTGCTATGGCTACGGCATTAAAGCAAATACAGATTGGAAAAAAACACTAGGATCTGAATGGCGACAGTACGAAGAAGCATTTCCTAAGCTTCAGCAATCTAATATCGATATTATCTCACTAGAGTGCCATAACTCGCATGTACCAATGGATTTACTAGAACTCATTCGCGGTAAAAAAGTAATGGTAGGCGCAATTGATGTAGCAAATCACACTATCGAAACGCCAGAGGAAGTAGCTAATACGCTGCGTAAAGCACTGCAATTTGTAGATGCCGACAAACTCTACCCGTGTACAAACTGCGGTATGGCTCCACTACCTCACCATATAGCTAACGGCAAATTAAATGCCTTGAGCGCTGGAGCTGAAATTATAAGAAAAGAACTAAATAAGTAAAATAGGGTTTAAATCTACATACGCCCTAAGATGAATCAACTTACCTAGCGGCATTGAAAAGTAAGAGATCACCACTGTTAAAACTTGCGGTGGGAAGTGAGCTTTAGAGCTTGCTGTCCACCTCAGAGGTGTTGTTAGGTATACACTGCTCGAAAGAGAACAATACCTGTAATTATGATCAAAGAACAATATATAAACTGCTCAGCTAAGTATATTAATAATCTACTTTTTACAGAACACTTAAACATATAAGACTCTTTGTAAATTAAGCCATAAATTAGCAATATAAACCATGCTAAAAAGAATATAGATATTAATACGAGTTTTGCAAACGGCTGAATTAGGATCTCACTAATTGCCAACCCACAAAGTAAGAATACAACGATTAAGAAAGTAGACTCAAAAATAGTTTTGAATTTTTCTTTAAGGATCAACACCAAACTCAATACTTCCTTGTATACCTAACAAGCCTATAGATTAACTCGTTTTTTATTTGTTTTTGTTGATAAAAAACCATAGCTGACTTCCTATTTTGGTTCAATCTATTAGTGTTTTTCATGAAATTTAGGATGGGTGCCTAGTTTATTTTGTTTATTTTTTGCTCACCATAATGAGCTACTGTTCATATATTGTAAATTTTAGTTTTCATCTTGTAATTCTAGGTCTGTTATCGTTACGGATGTCTCACCGTAATTCTTAGCTCTTACTCTCATTAACTCCTTTAACCTGGTTATTTCTCTAGCTGAAAGTCTGAACTTTCCACCTGTGTTCGCGTCTTTAGTGACTTTATCGGTCAACGCATAATTTCTTGACATTCCTATTGATGCTGCTGAGTTAGTAGATATGCCCCCACCAAAGACTCTTTTACTTCCAAATAGATCAGCAATTGCCCAATTATTTATAATGGGCTCAATTTTATCCGACTTATTTATTATTTCTTGGGTTGTTTTATCAGCAAATTGCAACAGATGAAGTTTGAGGTCATTGCTAAAATTAGGAAAATAATCAGCATTTCTCGCATAATAACTTGAGACCTCTAAACTATTTAGAGAATCAATTTTTGTACCTCTATTCGAATTGACAAAATCTGTTGCATTATTTTTTAATAGCTTATATACATTTTTACCTGAAAAGGCTTTTTTATTGATATTTGGGCTGCCGATATACCCTTGATATAATCCATAAATAATTAAAGGTTCTTTACTATAGTTTTTATCTAAAATCCCATACTGTATGTCACTGAGACTCAACTGAAGACTACCAATATTTACTAGCTTTTTATCCAATAGTGAGTCAGGACCAGTTAATATTTTTTCTAAACTAACTATTGGATACCGCTTAACAATTTCGTTAATTAAAGTAATGTTATAAAGATTAAGCCAATAGGCCAATTGCTCTTGTTTTGAATATAAATTAAGGTTGTTTTTCTCGGGCAATGATTCTAAATATTTTTTAACATCATTGACTAAACTTTTTTGTTTAGGAGATTTTATCAACTCATATGTGAATCTGTTACTTTCATTATGGGTAGCACTGGAGAAAACATTTCTTAACCTAGTACCTATCGGAGGTTTGTCAAGTTTAGCATTTATTCTTCTGGATGGTCCCATATCAAGAACATTCGATTCTAATAATATGTTCACAGGTTCAAAGTTTATTGTTAACTTAGATTTAGGTGAATAACCGCTAAATTGAGGGTAGGCTTTATCCTCAGCGTGAAGATATTTTGGGGCGCTTAAAAGCAACAACAAACAACTAAACTTGATCAATAAACTAACTAATTTAAATAAACTCATAAAAAATCCTTATTTTGAGTAGAATAGCCCACATACTTCATGAGCAACATAACGAGTCTGTAGATTAACTCGTTTTTTATTTATTTTTATTGATAAACAAACCATAGCTGAGTTCCTATTTTGGTTCAATCGATTACTGTATTTTATGCAGAATATAAAGTGGGAATTTGGTGTTGTTTTAATTGGCGTTTTGGAAAGGGTTGCGGCTGGTTGAGTAGCTTTAATTTAGGGTAAAAGGGCCTCCCTTTCTCAATGCATCGTCTTTTGCAACTGTATTTTATGAACAAGGCAATACAGTTTCCACACAATAAAGTAAAGGCATTCATTTTCATCTGACCTCGTAAGGTCAGTTTGTTCATCCCTTTATTCACGATAATATTTCGCTTTTTACTTAAAGGAAAGCCGGTTCTATACAGCCGAGTCGTTTGCCATTATTTAATAAACAGCTATCGTAGCCCGATTGGGCTGTCTATTTTTACTTTCATTTTGTCTACATAGCTCAGCTTTTTGCGTGATTCATTATTTATAATAATGCACTCTTCATACTGTTTTTGTTGGCTTTTTTCCTAATGATTAGGATAGGTGTCATCCTAATCATTATTTTCCTCAAAGTGATGAGGAGGTGTCCACTAAAACGGGTCAGGAGCATTGTCCTTGTTTAACAGCTTGTTATAACTAATTACCACTTCTAAGCTGTTCTTTTAAGTTAAGGTTTTCATTTTTCAATATTTCAACTTGCTGCTTGTAAGATGCAACTTCACTCTTTAAGCTAGAAACATCAGACTGTATCTCATCTAGTTTTTCTACAATTTCTATGGAACGTGCATTCCCCAAAAAGAGAACAATTAACGCTATTACGAATAACGTGCCACCAGTTAACTTTACTTTTGATTCCATCCACTACAGCTCCTTTGATTATAACGAGCCTGTAGATTAACTCGCTTTTAAATTTGTTTTTTATTGATAAACAAACCATAGCTGAGTTCCTATTTTGGTTCAATTGATTACTGTATTTTTACGCAAAATATAGAAGTGTTTGATATTGTTTTAATTGGCGTTTTGGAAGGGATTTCGGGTGTTTGAGTGGCTTTTATTTAGAGTAAAAGGGCTTACCCTTCTTAATGCATCGTGTTTTGCAACTTTTCTATTTTATGAACAAGGCAATACAGTTGCCACACAATAAAGTAAAGGCATTCGTTTTCATCTGACCTCGTAAGGTCAGTTTGTTCACCCCTTTATTCACTGTAATGTTCCGCTTTTTATTTAAAGGAAAGCCGGTTCGATACAGCCGAGTCGTTTGCCATTATTTAATCGAGAAAGTGGAGCCTATCAGAGTAAACGAATGATACGAGGTGGACGGCAAAAAATTAGAACCGCAATGCATATGGTAATGATGTCAGCTATCCAATGTAACCCTAAATTTAAAGCTATTTATCATCGGCTAGCCGCGGCAGGGAAATCTAAAAAAGTGGCTATTATTGCCTGTATAAGAAAGCTTATAGTAATCATTAATTCTCTGGTGAGAAATGGTGTCATGTGGGATCCTAAAATGGTTTAAAATTAGGAATTGACACCATAGTCACTTATGTGGAGTCCCATTTATCAACAACTATTTTAACTAAATAAATTCGCTTTCTTATGTACGAGTTCTAAATGAGGCGCTACCTCGACTCCAAGATAATTTCGCGTGTTAGAACACTCTTCTTGTTAACGAGCTTTTCGCTCTTGTGACTATACTGTGTCGTCTAACATGTTGTTAATTTAGCTAAAGCTGATGTTTGATTTTTTTATAATAAAACAGCTTTATATTCTGTTTTATTATTGATTAAAGAAAAAGCGGTTCTAACCGTTTTATTGGCTAATGCGACTGCTGCACACTTTTTCCCTCGTCGTTCTATTAACGCTTTAAGCCAGCGCTCTTTACTTGTTTTTGGCTCTCGCTTAACAACTTGTTGGATGACAGCCATTGCACCTGTAATCAGTAAACTACGTAATGTTGTATTTCGACGCCGACTTATTCTACCTAAACTTAATTTACCACCAGAGCTGTGCTGAGTCGGTGTCAAACCTATACAAGCAGCGGCATCTTTGCCCGCTTTAAACCTGGCTAATTCACCCGACGACAAATTAATAAAAAGATGAATGGCATTTAAAATCCCAACCCCTTCTAGGCGCATTAGTTTTTTACAGCTTGGTGTTTCATCAACCCATTTAGCCAATGCTAAATCATAGGTCGCGATTGCTTCAGTTAACGTTAAATATAAATCCAATGATACTTTAAGCATTTTTCTAAATGCATCACAAAAACCATTCTCGGCATCTTCCAATGTATCTTGGATTGTACCTACAAACTGACTTATTGAGCGACCACTGCTTATATTAAATTCACGCAGTAAACCTGTGAGTTGATTTTTAAGCGCTACTTTTTGTTTAACACTGTGCTCTCTCAATTTGAGCATTGATTGCGCTTGCTGTTCATTAATTGATTTTGCAGTAATAAAGTGAACATCTGGTAACAGCGATGCTTGTAAAACAGCCAAAGCATCATTTTTATCTGTTTTTTGACTTTGACGAACAGACATAACTAATCGCGCAGATATTAGTAAGGAATTATGACCAAGTGAAGTTGCAAATTGATGCCAATAATTAGCACTCGCACAGGCCTCAAAAATAATCGTTGAAGAACTAAGCGATACCAAGTACTCACTAAATTGTTGCAGTGTCATCTCATTATTTGAGTGCACTTTATTATTTGTAGAACTACAAACTTGTATTAATTTATGAGCTAAATCGACACCAATTCTTAACTTATTCATAATTGAACTCCGAAAAATAATTTCTACTTAAGTGTAGAAGTTGGGAGTCCAATTATCTTGTTATATACCATCTTCTTCTGCGGCACGTTGCTTTATTTTTGGTAATTGTATTTGAAAAGTTATATACACAATTACTAAAGGGAAAAAGCCAACCCAAGTTAAGTCATGGAATACCCAAAAATATGTAAACCAAGTTTGAATACCAATTAAAGTAAACAATTTCAGTAACCGAGGAAAAAGTAAAAGACTCCCCATACCTAAAACAGGAAAAGCGAATATACAATTCCCAGCCAGTGATTGCAGAAAATACCCAAAGCTTTCAGGAAACTCTAGACCAACAACAAATTTAGAATAAATGAGATCTGTGTAAAAAGGCAATAAGCCTAACAAAAGAAAATACGTTGAGAATTTTTCATCCTTTTTTATTTTATTATGTTGGCGGTTTCTCTCCGCTAATTTTTCGAGCGCATCCATTGCTGGAGATTCCTTTGCATTTAACACCCATTTAAGGGGCTGATAATAGTTTGCTAAAATGTGTAGCGAAGCGAAACTGAGCAAACTGTTAGCAGTCCCGCTTTAAATTCTTGTATGGATAATAAACCCATAAATTAATTAATATTTATACCAGGTTCGGGTAATGTGAGACCCAGGCTTTAGCAGCAACTAAAGCTTTCCTTGTCGTAGTTCGATTAAGCGATGGCTCCTCTAT